>JAFRKG010000058.1 GCA_017431845.1 Methanosphaera sp.
ACCTTAACGAAATAAGACAATTAAAAACTCAGTCAGAACTAATATCATTATTTAATATTCCACACACTATAGAAAATAACCGGATAACAATACTAAATGAAGATGAAACACTAGAAAAATATATAAAATAACCTACTTTTAATCAAATACTAAAAACCCTGATATAAAATTATTATCAAATAAAATCTCGTCATTATTATAATAAATAACTAGTTTCCATAATATATTTTTTTTACTTATTTTTATATAATTCAGAGCATAATACATAATTTAAACCAAAATTTATAAATAATTATAAAATAATTAATTAATGAATACTTTTATATACATCTTAGAAGTTATTAATATTAGCGATAATCTAGTATACATAAAAAAAATTATGAAAAGTTCATCAATTCTGAATAAAACTCATAGGAGGTGAAATACATGAAAAAAGTATTAATGATATTATGTGACAAAATAAATCTACAAAAAGAAGAATTCATAAAATATCTATCATCAATCGTATATGATGATCAAGTAGACACAGCAGTACTAGTAGGAACAAAAGAAATACTTGGATTAATAAGAGAAATAAGAGAATACTATGACCATGAATACTCTCAGGAAATAAACATAAATGTTCTGATACTTCAGAACCTGGAAGATACAGATTACATATTCAGCAGATTTAAATTTAAAATTAAAGAATTCCCATACGCACAAATATTAATAAACATAACTCATGGTTCAAACAAACTATCAGCAATATCCATGTTAGTATCAAAAATGTACGGTCTAAAGATACAAGATAGGCTACACATCGAAGATTCATCAAAATTCGAAAACTTTGATGTAATAGAACAAAATGAAAAAAATAGCAACAAGCCCATGTATTATATAAAGAAACTATTTAACAATTATGACTATAAACTAGCAAAAGAAGTATTATATGATAATTATGATACAATGGACAAGACAGAACAAATGTTTGAAACAATAATAGAAATATATGAAAAATGGGACTCATTTGACTATGAAAGATACAATTTTAATAAAATAGAATCATACTTCTCTAACTTAAAAGAACTTAAAGAAAATGATGAAGCAATAACCGTCTTAACTGATAGAAATAATGAAAAATACAATTCATACAGGATAGCAGATTTAATAAATAATGCAAAAAGACGTATAGAAGAAGAAAGATACGATGATGCAATAATAAGATTATACAGAGTTCTAGAACTTATAGGAGAATCAGAATTACAGGAAAAATATGGCATAAGAAAGGATGATATACACTTAAATGATATAAATGAATTAAACATAGATAAAACAGCTAAAATCAATATTAAAAAGCGTCTAGACTTCAAATATCCACGATATCAAATACCATTAACAACAACATACTTCATACTTCAAAAATTATATGATAAAGTAGGATTATATTATTCAAGAAACAAACAAAAGTATCAGGAACTCTTCCAGAAAAGAAACGTCTCAGTATTAGTTCATGGAAATCATAAATATGAAACATCAGAAATTAAGGAAATGCTACAAAGAGTAACTGATTTAGCAGGAGTATATGATGAAAATATTCAAACAATCATGTTAAAACTTGATTTTCCAAAATTTAAAATATAATCTCCTAATAAAATATTCCTTTTTTTTTAAACAATTTTTTCAAGAATTATATTAACTTTATTATGGAAAATAAATTAAACTATTAAAAACTAATATAATCTTAACAAGATAAGGTAAAATAATATGAAAAAACAAATAATACGTTTGATATTAATGATAATACTTATTCTGTCATGTTTACAAACTGCAACGGCAGCAAGTGTATTTCTAACATCAGACCATATTGGTACAGATGACAATGACTTAAATATGCTGAATTCTGTAAAGAAATACATTGAAGAACTAAGTAATGGTGAAATAAATGTAATAATCGATCCATATGCACCCAGTCCCGGAGAAGGTACAAGAGCATTAGAAAGTACTGCTGATGTGAGTGTGAACTTCGCAGCCAGCGACCCGGGTAACTTCCTATTATTGGCAAAAGCAGCAAGTAATATAAATAAACAAATAATCTTTGTAAACACAGGAAATTTTGACTTGGATGAAGCTAATTTTATTAGAAGAGCATGGGATGATAATTACTCCACTGCTTCATTTGCAGGAATAAATACTCCCGGCGAATTTCTAAAAAAAGCAGGCATAGAATATATTCAGCCACTAAAACAATATTCAACAGGTGATGATTCTTATACTACTAGTAAGGATGAAATAAACAGGTACATAGCAGAACAAATAGTAGAAAAAATCAATAAACAATCAAGTAATCCAGTTTATGATGAAAATCTTGTAGTAACACATAAGATGCATCCATCAAAAATGGCACAGGCAAGCAGTGAACTAGTAGCAAGCAATGACACATCCTACAAAGGAAATTATGGAGGATACACAGCATCACAATTACTATACCTGACAAGCTCATACCTCAATGGGAATGGACTTGAAGAACCAAAAAATTATGATCTTCCAGATTCACCATTAGAAACATCAATACTAGCAAAAGAATCATACTCAACATATGATTACATGAAAATGGGAAGCCTAGTGAAAAAGTATATGGATGAAAATGGACGAGCACCAAACTATATAAATTACGAAGGAGCATACCTATCCTATCCTGATGTAATATACAACTTTGCAAGAATCACAGAAAACCATACTAGTTCAAGTCACATGGACTTCGCAACACATTACAGGTTTGATAAAGTAAACAGTTCATTACTTATGGACGCATTACCATTCATTCTAATAGGATTAGTACTATTAGTACTGTATGCTTTAATAAGAAAAATCAGAAACAAAAATAAAAGAAGATAAATACAAAATAATAAAGGGATGATAAAAAGTCCGACATAGAAAAAGTAGGCAAATACCTAACAGAAGCAGGAATGTTCTTCCTGGCAACAGTAGATGAAGACCAACCAAAATGCAGACCATTAGGTTTACATATACTATATGAGGATAAAATATCTTCGGAGTAGGAGACTTCAAAGATCTTATAAACAAATGCTAGCAAATCCTAAAATTGAAATAGTTGCCACAAGAGGAGAAGATATTCTCAGATACTATGGAATAGCTAAGTTTGAAGATAACAAAGCAGTTCTAGAAAAAGCTGCAGAAATCTTACCTGACTTAAAAGAAGTATATGAAGAAAATGGGTGGAAGATGAAATTATTCTATGTTGATGAAGCTACAGTTGAATTTAGAAACATGTTCCAGGTAGAAGAAACATATAATTTCAATTATTAATCCCCCCATTTTTTCTCATAATCATTTATTTTTTCTTTTAGTACAAGTATTTTTCATAACGGCGTGTAAGAAACTTGTTTATCTCATTTTTGCTGAACTTTAATTCATAGAGAATGCATGCTTCAATAAGGCATTTTAATAATGTTCCAGCATATTCAAGGTCATTCTTGTTGATAATTTCATAGTAGTCATCGATTTGTGGATGAGTATAATAGTTACGAGTGTTACGTAACAATTTTGAAATAAACATTATCTTCTCAGTGTATATTGAATCCTCTTTTGAGAGGAAGTAATAGTTTTCATATAACTTTTCCACAAGTTTAATGATAATGTCAATCTTAAAGTTCTCTAATAAGATGATGAACATACCCTTTGTTGAAGGGATTAGGTCATGATTATAATTATTTTCCTTAAACAAGTCTTTAACATCATAATTGTTCTGATTTTTGTTACGTTTAGCCCATTTACTGTCATCTTTAACAATAAAGTTTTCTGATAATTTAAAACTAATGTTCATTGGATTATTTGTATTTGAAACAAAAAATTCTAATGATTTAACATAGTTTATAAACACTAGTTCTGGATGATTGTCAAGATCGGCAAGTGATGTGTACAGTATTAGCATGGTGTAAAACTTGTTGTAGAATGAAAACCAAGTATTGAAGAATGCGTTTGCATCTTTGAGTTCATTAACATAGAATAGTGGTTTGTTATCTGTATCTGATTTTTCGGGCATATCTGGAAGTATTACTTCTGTTAAGCTACCGTCATGTAATGAAGGGTATTCATTTAGTTTAGAGCTGATTTTATATAATTCTACCTTGTTGAATAAGAGGTATATGAGCATTTTTAAACAGTTCATATCCTTTACAAATTCGTTGTAATCTACCTTATTTTTATATTTAAGTGAAATCATTGGTTCTTGTTCCAGGAAGTATGGTAATGAACTGTTGGTTTTCTTAAATGTATGATATCTGATATATAATGATAGGTTTAAGTTTCTGCGACTGATTGTCATGTTGGAGAAGATTTTATTGAATGATTTTATTCTTCCAACTAATTCATCTGTGTTGTTCTTGTTTGATAGGAAGTTCACGTAACTAACATAGTCTATGTTTTTTGTGAATTTCTTGTTGTCTAAACTGTACCATTTTAGAAGGTTATTGAAGTGGAGGGACATGTTGTTTACTTTTAATTCCTTAATGTTGTTGTATGTTCCCTCGAATATTCTGTTAATATGGTATTCGCATTTTATATCATTATAGTATTGGGACATTTGTATGTTGAATGCTTTTTTGAATACGCTGAATGTATAGTTTTTTCCGTTAATTTTTGTATGAACGAAGTCGTATTCGCTTGTAACGGGTAAATCCCATATAAATCTGTCAACTTTTAAAACATATAAGTTTTCTTCATTTTTTTCTAAATAGCCTATATGTTCATCTTTTGAGTTTCCCGTATAGAAACGACATATTTGGTTAGTAAAATTCATGAAATCACTGTATTTTTTGATAAAAATAGTTTTTATTATCTTTCTATTATTATATTATTATTTTTTCTTTTGTTAAGTTTTTCGATTTTTCAATAATAATAATAGTTTTAGTATATAAAGTATTATATGGGGTTGATATTAATGGTTAATAATGATTTGGAAAGTAAAGAAAAAATTACTGTAGATATTCAGAAGCTTGAAAGAAATCTTAAACAGGTTGAGGATATTACTTTTGTTGGTAAAGAAAAGGAAGTTTATAATAGGGCTGTGGATTATATGAATGATTCTAAGTATTATCTTGAAAAGGAGGATATGCGCACAGCTTTTGGTTGTATTGAGTATAGTCATGGATTGCTTGATGCTCTTAGGATGATACATGGATTAATATAATTAATTTTTGTATTCTTTTTTTAGTATGGAGTATAAGTCTAGGTTACTGTATGTGTTATCAGTATTTTTTTGTCCTTCTCTTAGTTTTCCTTCGTAACTCATGTCTAGTTTTTCCATTACTTTTTTTGATGCGGTGTTGTCTTCGTGGCATGATGCGTAGATTCTGTTGAATTTTGCTTTGTTGAATGCGTAGTCGAGTACTGCTTTTGCTGCTTCGGTCATGATTCCTTTTTTCCACCATTGGCTTCCTAAACTGTATCCTAGTTCTCCTGAGTTGTTGTTTTCGTCTACGTTGAATATTGCTATTGATCCTACTATTTGGTTGTTGTAGGTTATTGTCCATGAGTAGTGTAGTGGGTTGTCCTGGTATTCTTTTATGTTGTATTCTATGAATTTTTCACATTTTTCTGGTGTGTTGCATGGTATCCATGAGATGTATTTTGTTATTTTTTTGTCACTTCCATAGTTTTGGTATACTTCTGTTGTGTCTTCTTTTTTGAATTGTCTTAGGGTTAGGCGTTTTGTTTTTATTTCTTGTGTTCCTATTTTTTCCATTTTTTTTCACTTTTCATGTTTTTTTATATTTTATTTTTATTTTATTTGTTTATTATATTTTTAAATGTTGTTTGTTTGATTTTCTTTGTTTTTTTAGTTTTTTGGGCGATTGTTTTATATAGTTTGTTTTCAAAATATAAATATACCCATAGGGGTATAGGTATAATAAATTTAAAGAGGTACAAAAAAAATGAACGAAATCATC
>JAFRKG010000059.1 GCA_017431845.1 Methanosphaera sp.
GTTGTTCCTAAAGTCGTTTCACCACTAGGATAACTTGAGCTTCTCGAATAGTTTACTTGGCTAGCACTGGTACCTTTAACATTACCAGATGATTGCTGGTCTAAAATATAACTATTACCGCTAAAATATGCTCTAGCCTGATATTGTACTTTAGTCCTATTATTTGTTATATCTTGTTCAGAATACTTAGCATAGATTATTATGTATAAATTACCATAGGAATTACCTAAATATGCTTCGCCTAATTTTTGATATGATGTCGTTAATGTTGCCATACTTCACCTCCTACCTAACAAAAATACCGGAACCATTTCCATAGTCTTGTATTCTACTATGAGCTCCGATATTTAAATAATTTCTAACTATAATATTATCCGTACCAACTATTGTTTGATTAACATAATCAGCATAATCTGTGTTATTGTCATCAACATATCCGGCAAATAGTAAGGATTTATTATCGTTATCTTTGGTATTTATACCAACTTCATTTATTGTTGTTTTAGTAGGTGCCCCAGTTTTTTCATAAGTCATACCATCTATATCGAAAGTACCACTCTCACTTATTACAGCACTTACTTTTACACCATTTACACCAGTTCCATTAGCTATTTGTTGGATTTCGGTTTTAGTATAAGTATCGGTCTGTAATTCTATTACAGAATGTTTTATATCTTCAACATCAGTTAATGTTTCATCTACTGCTTGATATTTTCCTAATAATTCCTGATAATGATTATCTTCAACAGTCTCAACACTTTCTACAGTTTGAGAAATTTGGTTTAAATCTCTGTTGACCTCTATCCTTAGCCTTTTAAAACTTTCACTAACACCAATTACTTTTGTTTCTTCTTGCTTTTTAGAATTTATATTTAATTCATAACCACCACTTAAGCCACCCATAAAACTGACATCATATTGAGCTATTGTCGGATAATTATTTTCACCATCGGTAAAATTAATTAAATCACCGGCTTTTACAGTAGGCTTTATTTCACAATTGCCTGTACTAAAACAATAGAACTCAAAATTAAGTATTTCATTTGCTATATTGTTAAATACAGTTTCATTTGTTATATACACATTTTGATTATTTAAATATAAAGTTTCTAATGATTCATCTGTTGATGATTCAAATTTTAGAATACCACTATCAAAAACAACTCTTTCGATTTTATGTTTTTCGCCAATTCTAAAATCCTCACAAGTCTCTATATCAATATCTGTAGGAGTTCCAGAAAATTTTACTAATTCTAGTTCCCCACTTGTATTTATTCTAGCAAATCCACCATTTAATTCAGCAATCATACTGACATATTCCCTAGCAGTTAAGGTATTGTCATAGTAGTCAACTACTAAACTATCATTTGTAAATGAATTTGTTGCTAATGTTATACCTGCTTGTAAACATATATTTTGCAATATTTGTTTAACAGTACATGGAACTATAGATTGTGCATTATAGTTAAAATCTAATAGAACCATTTTATCTACTAAATTAAGTTTTAATATGTTGTTATCTTCATATTCATATGAATCTACTATTAAAGATGCATAATTAGTTTCATTTATTTTTATCAACACATTTGTTGGTATAGCAATAGTACTAGGAACTTCGATTGTAATCGTGTTACTTGCGGTAGTTCCTAGTAAGAAAGTTTCATCGAATTGTTTAAATTCATTTGAAAAACTTATATAATTATCGCTATCAATTAGTGTTCCATCAAAGTATATCTTCATTATTGACCACTAACTTTCTTTTTTTGAACTAAATTAAAAGACAGTTTATAATCACCTGTCTCTAACATTTCAACATTAGCCTTTGAACATCTAAATTGTGCCTCTATATATCCATTACTAAATAATGGATTCATTGCTTTTACATACATTGGATTTTTATTAATCTCTGTCATTAATGTATTTACTTCAGTAGCAGTTAAACAGTTATAAGTAAATTGCAGTTTACTCCACTTTTTAGATATAACTGTATCTATTAAATTACCTGTTGCTATACTTCTATATGAATTTGCATCTAAATCTTCCCAATCTATAGCATAAGTGGAAGGAGTTTTTTGTTGAGTATATGTACCAGATGCACTAGGTTTTGTATACCACAATAACATACTAAATCACACTCCTTCCCATTATTCTAGACTGATTATTGATATAATTTTGGGCTGTTTTGCCTATTACCTTACCATCTAGGTAAGTATTTAAATCTTTATCATTAATTGCATCTATTACTAGATCTAATTTTGCAATTACTTCATCATTACTCATTCCGAAAAATTCTTGATTGTTGAACTTTTTAGGAATGATTGCTTCACCCTTATGTACCATTGCTAATTGGTCATTAGGAACATAATTTGTACCTACATCATATCTAGGAACAAATCTTGGTATTGATAAATTCTTAGCATTAGGAATTGTAAATCCTACATATTTACCAATTGAATTGATTGAATCAATAAGCTTATTTACTGCTCCAATAATCAATGTATTAATCAAATATTCTATACCACTTATCATGAAGTTTATTAACTTTGTAACAGCACTAATGCAATTATCAACAAAATTGTTTATTGCTGGACCTAATTTGTTTATAAAATTGATAATACCAGTTAAAACTTCGTTAATAGTTCCACTAATCGTTTTTAGAATCTTAACTATAACATTTCCTATTGTATCTATTACTTTGGAAATACCATTAAATACACTATTTACTATCTTTGCAATGCCATTAAATATATCTTCAAAAGCCTTTCCGACACTTCTAATTATTGGCGGTAAGACTGTGCCTAAAGCATTAATAATTTTAGCAATACCATTAAATATTGTATTCAATATCTTTACAAGTGATGGTGCTGTGCTAGTAATGAAATTGCTAACAGCCTCCAAAATAGTTGGCAATGTTTCCTTTAATGTGAATAACAATGCTACTATTCCAACCATAACAACTGTAAATGGTAATAATCCTGCTGTCATAGATGGACCTAGCAATGATACAACAGCCATTAAACCTGCAACTGCTGTAAATGTTACCAGTAATAAATCTATGATATCTTTCATCTCTAAATTACCTTCGTTTATTGCCTTAATTAAATCAGCTAATGACATAAATATAAGAGCTAGTCCTGCTAATGTTACTGCTAATCCTAGCAATGATGAGCCGGCAGTTAAACTAGATTTTCCTAACAATCTGAAAACTATTACTCCAGCAGCGATTATTCCTAGTATAGCTAATGCTTCTTTCCAATGTTTTACAACTGCATCCCATATATCTCTTATTTTCTTGCCCCATGATTCAAGTTTTTCCATCCATTTAGTATTTACATTAACATTATCAAATGCACTAGCCCAACCAGGATCACTATCAGAACCACCACTTGATGTATCAATATTATTTATTTCATCAAAACCAGCCAAAGATTTTGCCGCTTCCTTAGCAGATTTAGCACTTTTGGCTGTTGATTTTGCTATTGCATTTGCCAATAAATCAACCTTAAATAAGCCTTTTATGAAAGCATTTAAATATACTACTATTTTTAGTAAACCATTGGCTATAAATTCAATTAAAGGTGCAAATAATGAGCCTAAACCTATCCATACAGCACGAAGTTTATTAGATAACTCAATATTCTCGGATATATAACTAGATGAAGCACGACTTACTAAAGCCCATATAGAACGAATGCTAAACAAAGACAATGCAAATCTCCTAATATTACGAATACCTTTATTAAAGTTTTTCTTAATCTTCTGACTGAATTTTTCCGCTTTTTCACTTGCTTCATCAAATTCATCTTCTACTTCATCTAATTGAAGTCTTTCTTTAATACTTCCCATACCTTTAACCAAGTTAGCTATTTTACCAACTCTTTGACCAAATTTACCAAATTTACTTTCAGCCTGATCTATATCATTCTTCAAATTACTAATACTTGTTTGTATCTTCTTAATTTGAGCATCATTAGATATTCCACCACCATAGATAGATTGTTTCTTGCTTTGTTCTTGAAGTTTCTTCAATTCATTCTCTAATTCTTTTAATCTATCTTTTGCAGATGAAACATCGATATTTTTACCAATTTGAAATTGTTCTTTGGCTGTTTGACCAAATTCTTTAATTTTGCCAGTTGTTTCCCTTATCTTATTGCTAAATTTATTGGTTATTAACTCGAGTTCAACCGATATTTTTTCTTTATTATCCATTATTTAAGTCCTCCTTTCTTCAACCATTTTTCTTTTAAGAAATCAGGCATAGGTATACTTTTCTTTGGAGGATATAATTCTGGGCTCGCCTTTTCCGGATTATTAGGAAAATCTTTTCCACCAAATGCTAATCCAATCAAGTAAGCCTGTTTCCACATCCTATATCCTAAGCCTTTTCTTCTACTTTCTAAAGTCATAGTTAATTCTTTTACTGTCATATCATATAATTCTTCTAGCTTATAATCATATTGCAATAATTCTTCATATAAAATATTTACTATTTCAGTTATGCTTCTTGCGTTGCTTGGAGTTCCTTTTTCTTTTCTTCCTTCTTCTCTAGTATCGAATCCAAGTCGCTTTGTTTCAAAAAACCTGATACCACACAAGTTTCCATAATTATTTTTGTCTCGATATCTTCTAATGAATATCCATTATCAACTAATTTATCAAACAATGCATATGCATCTTTATCACTAAAATTAGTAACTGATGACTTCCTCATATATTTAAGTAAATTAGTTATCGTTACCATTGAATAATCTTGTATATAATCTAGTAATTTAACTCCTGTTTTCTTTTCTAGTTCAACACTATCTGAACTTGTTAATCTAAAATTAATCTCTTCTCCATCTAAATCTAATGTAAAATATTTCATTTTTCCTCTTTCCTTTCAATAAAAAAATGGGTATAAATTTACTAGAATACCCACTTAATCTTTCTTGATTAAGGTATTTGTTAATCTAGTTAATCTATACCCTTATATTAAATACTTCCGTTTGGTATTGTTTTTGTAATCTCAGATACTGGATTATGATACATACCAAATTTGATTAAGTCGCCACTTGAACCACCTTTGATGTCAGTAACAACTTTACTTCTATAAGAAATAACAATTCCGTTTGGATATGTTAATTTCCAATAGTAAGTTAATCCTGAATCTTCCAAATCACTTGCTAATTTGAAATTAGAAGTTGCATTAGGATCTTCAAGATTATATTCATATGCTAATTTTACTGCTGGCATTAAACCATATTTTGAAGTTTCATACTTAGTGTTATCTAGAGTAGTTGTATCAATATCATTTGGTTCGCCACCGATATCAGGGATTGTAGTCAAACCCTTGATTTGAGTATAAGAACCATTTTCAGTTGAACAATACTCTAATTTCGCACCATTATATGTGCTATATTCCAATGTTTGTTCCATAATAACTCCTCTCATCTAATAAATTTTTTATTAATTTCATTGTATATTCCCTCAGCTGTAACGACAATCTTTTTTATTCTATTGTCTAGTGTTACATCTTGGTAACCATACTTGAAATTTATTTCTTTGAATTTTTCTTTTAATTCAGACAATACAGAATCAACAATAGCAAGTGTATTTTCAGTTGGATTAATCTTTCTTACTAATCTTCCTGTTAAATTAACTTGCATCGTATAATTATTATCATAATCACTATCTATATAAGTCTCTTGCAAGTCATATCCGAAGTAAGTTTTGCCCTCTTCTACTACATCATCTGCAATAGGTTCTCCAGAATCTAAATCATCTATTTCATCTAATTTACTTTGTATATACTCTCTCATTTCATTGCCTTCCTTATCATTCTCTTATAGTTGGGCTTATTTTTCATCAATGCAGTATGGAAATGTGGCCTTGCAACCATACCATCAGTAGTAACAAACATATGAAGATATTCATCATAGTATGTCCATGGAGTAAGTCTATATCCATAACCATGTGGAAATGTATTAGAACTTAATCCCTTAATACCTGTTCCCCATTCCAACAAGCAACCTAGAGGAACTTTAGCCCATTTAGGATTAGTTCCTCCAACAAGTAAATCTGAATAAACTTCTGTTGTTATTACACCATTGTTTATTTTTGTTTCACTCACTTTTATGCTTGATTGATATGCTCCACTTCTGATAGGTGCTCCAGCCTTAACATCATCCTGTATATTTTTAGCTACTTTAGCCTGGGCCTGTGCTAATTTTTGTATGGTTTTTTCACCCCATACATTAAATTTCGCACTAAATTTACCTATGCTATCAGCCATATTATACAGAACCTATTGATGATGTTGAATAATCGTTAAAAAACTCAACATCTACCCAATGCTCTTTAACAGATACTATCTTATATTGTTTATCGCCTACAAATAAAAAATACTTAGATACATTATCTGAAGTATTGTTTAATTTAGTTTGCAAATATTTTTCAAGTACCTCTCTAGGGCTCGATATCCTATAAGTTTTATTTATATCAGCACCATATATACTGGCACTTACTTCATCGGTTAATTCTTGCAATATAACCTTATAATCAGCAACCTTTGTATAAGTATCAACACTACTACCATTTGCTTGCTTGGTTTTAGTAGCAACTTTTAATTCTGCTGGTTTCAATCTACTCAACTGCATTATATCAACAACCTTTTATTTTGCCTTATAATGTCTTGTTTCATAGTTTCCATAGCAATATCATAAGTTTTACTTATACCGCTTTGAGTTTCAGAAGTAACATCTTCTGTGCCTCTTTGCAAATAGATAGTTTTCGTTGCCTTTTTTATGTTGCTTTTCAAGATAGTTAATTGGTCATTCCTATTTGATTTATATTGCCTATTTGATACATAAAGGGCATCAGTAATAACATCATCTAGGATATCATATAATACAGCACTATCAGTAGCATCATACATATCACCTAGTTCTGCTATTATTTCATTTTGTATTGTAGTTATCATACATAACCCTCCTATCTATGTGTTTATATTAAACACTTGCATTTATATGCTTTTTAATAACAATTTGAGATGGACTATTTACAGTGAATGCAGTATTGTATTCAACCTGTGCTTTAGATCCTGAGAAGTTTTCACTATCGACAACTCTGTATGTTTCAAAATTATCTAATAATGAGAATGCTTCATTATAACCAATAATCATATCAACATCAGTTAAATCAACAGTCTTTAATGTTCCTGCATTGTTATAATATTTTGCAGTAGCATTATCGAAACCATTACATTCAATAATAGTTAAACCAAATCTCTTTAGTAATTCACCTGATACTACAGCAGGGTCCATAACTGAAGCTAAACCTAATTTAGCAAGTAAGATTGCATAAACATCAGTAGATACTAAAGCGAAGTTTGCTTTACCTTTATTATCCTTAATTTGTTTTCTTAATGCTGTCAATGTTTCAACAGCATTTGATGCAGTAATATCTGTAGTATCTTCTACAGTAGTTCCTTCTTCAACTAAGCAAGCAAGACCACTATATTGTCTACCTTCTTTAGTCATATTTAAAGCATCAGTAAGATATTCTTCTGCCATTGGGAATGCAACTGCAGCAGCTTGTACTCCATAAATCTTTCTTGATTTTTGGAAGTTATTATTAAATACAATAGGAATTAATGAATCATTTGCTGCTTCATCTGAGAAATCCCTTCCTGGAGTTCCTGGTACAACAGCATCGCCACCATCTAATTTGTGAACAAAAATGCCGCCTGCAGGTCCTTCCATATATTTTTGTGTAAATGTTACACCTGGTATTAACACTGTATCAGTGTATAAATTTGGTTCAATGGTTGCTGAATATTTTTCATCAACATATTGGTTACCATATTTAACTGCCATTTTAAATCATCTCCTTCTTTTTTTATGGCTATTTTTTCTTATAATATGGATTATTTTTATATTTTTCATCTAAATATTTTTTATTAGTATCTCCTAATCCTTGAGTACTAACTTGTTTAGGGCTTTTTTCTTTCAATAATTCATTTACTCTTTGTTCAACTCTTTTATCAATTTCGGAAGATAATATTTGAATATTCCTGTTCATTGATTCAGCAGTCTCTCTAGTAAAATCGAACATTTCAAGTAAGGATGCTCCTATTCCTTTTTCTTCTGCAATTTTAGATACAGTATCTCTTAATTCATGAGCATTATTCTTTGCTCTTTCAGCATCCAATTCTTTTTGAATTTTTTCCAATTCATATTGGTGCTTTTGGTCCGTATCCATCTTTGCAAGTTTTTCAGCTTCAGATTGCTTTGCTTCAATTTCCTTTAGCAAATTCTCTCTTTCGGCTTTCTTAATTGCCTCAACTTCTGCTCTAGTATAAGTCTTACCCTCTTTTTTAGGTGCTTGTACTTCTTGAGTAGTTGCCTCAGCTGTTTGTTCTACTGTTTCGGTAGTAGTTACCACACTTTCGTTATTTTCCATAACATGTCTCCTTTTCAATTTCGGCTTGAAAAATGCCAATCAGCCCGTTACGGTGGTTGCCATACCAATTCGTGCTTTATAAGCACTAGAAAAGGAACTATTTCTAGTTCCCTTATCTACTACCTATAAACTTATTTCTTCTATTTCCTTTATTTCGTTTATTTTTATTTCTATTAAATTGTTTGGATCATCTTCTATACTAATACTATCACATTCATATTCATTATCGCCGGCTCTTTCATATATACAAAATTTACCAGTAATAATACCATCGGTAGTTGTAACTCTCACTTGTTTTCCATATAATTCTTTTAACTTTTCTATCATAATATCATTCCTTCAATGTTGGTACTAAATGTGTACCAGTTTTTGAGTAATGGATAGTTCCCTTCTTAGTATAAACTTTTTCACCATTAATATCATATACATATCCAATTATTTCATCTGTTGTAATTACTTCTTTATTTTCAAACTCTCCATTTTTCTTTCTCTTTTTCATTCCAAATCCAGCATAGTCATCTATTATACTTTGTTCTTTTTCTGAATCTATAGTTAATATACTAGCATTTGGATTCTTCTTTATATAAGCAAAATATTCCTTTGTTCCTTCAATATGTTTATTATTTTTATCTGGATTAATTGTTAAGTTATATTCATTTCTTATCTTATATCTTAATTTTCTATCATTGTAATTTCGCTTATAATATTCCCATTTCTCTTTGTTATTATACTTCATCTTAGTGAAAGTTTCAACATCATCAGGAATTTCATCGCCATAATATCTCTTATATCTACTATACTGTTCTTTATCATATCCATTAGAAACTTTTATGTTCCCTCTTACATATTCAGCAACTTCTTCATCATCAAACATGTATGTTATTGTTGAACGACAATAATGAAAATGATTGGTAATTGGTGGCAAGTTTATCCCTGCAACCAAACCTTTTACAACATAATACACATCTCTACCATCTGCAGCACTATATCTAAAAAATCTATTCCAGTCATTAACATTAAACAACATATTGTTCATGCCTCTACACATTTTTGTTGTTCTACTATCATTTATAGCAACAAATCTAACTTTTTGTATATTATTATCCTTTGCTACTTGTAAATATGCTTCATTTACTAAATTATCGGTTATATTAGATATTGCTCCAGTTGGTTGCCCTTCTTTTTTTATGTTGATAATCCTATTTCGTTGTTTCATCAACAATTCTTGTAATTCCTTAGAATCAACATCAATCGCTTTGCCTTGCTGTAATATCATCAAAGCTCTTTTATATAACTCATCGGCATTATTTAATTCTATTGCCTTCAAATATGCTTCGGCTGTTGCTTCTAACAATGGAATATTAAGCAATAAATACATTGTTTCAAATGGTATATGTAAATATATTGGATCTAGTATATTAGCTTCTTTTATTCCTTGCCTATATGAATTATCTGCTATCTCATAATAAAGAAGATTGTTAATCTCATCGAGTTCTTTATTCTCTTTGATATAACAACCTTCAATCATTATTTCTAGCATTTTACTATATGTAACTTTCTTCTTATTTAATATTAATCTTGCTTTATACCCAAAATAATCACTTAATAAACCATCTTTTTGCATTTCTAGGATAAATCTATCTAATCGAGCCTTTTCTTGCTTAGAGATAGGTTTATTTATGTCCTGATATGGTATATCAATCGTATTAAATACATCTTGTAATCTATCTTGAGTTTTTCTATTTAATTTTTTGTAATCTTTATTATATTTTAAGAGTAATTTGTCTACATCCTTCCATCTTTTATTTAGTATTTCTTCTTCCATGGAGTATCACCTACTCTTCATCTGTTTCTTCTTCATCAATTTCTTCGATTAACTCTTCATCAGTCTTTTGTGTTTTAATTTCTTCCTTGCCGGTTTGCTCTGATACTTTAACATCATCAGCACCTAGCATTTTCATTCTTTCTATATTAGCAATCATATTTTCTTCTGATTCAGCATCTTTCTTATTTTTCTCATCTAAGTAATTATAACCTAACTTTTCAATGATTGTTTGTTCTGATAATATTGATTGAAGTTTCATCATACTATCAATTCTTTCATCATCATTAGCAGGTAAATTCTTAGGTAAATCTATGTCTATATCTCTAAAATCAAACTGTGTTCCTTTTTTTAGATTTATTCTATTAAATATTAATTCCCATCTTCTTAAATATGCTTTCTTCAACTCGCTAACTACATTAGCTGTTGCCATATTCATTACATAGAACTTTCTATCAATTGCACTTGCATTTAAATCGGCACTATTGAATGCTAAATCGGTAGTATTTGGTATACCTGCTAACTGGAACATTAAATCGATATATGTTTTCAATATCTCAATTGCTCCATTAGCATCCATATCCTTAATTAACCAACTAACATCTCCACCTTCACCAACATATATTGTCTTAGATTTTAGCCATGCACTATCTTCTAGCAATCTTGCTTCATTTATTATCGGATTACCATCTGCATCAGGTATTACCATTGGATTTTCAGGTGCATAATTTGTTAGTTTCATCTTACAATCAGTATCATTGTATTGATATGTATTACGAATATTCTGTATTAGTTGTTCATATGCTCCAATAACATCTTCACAACATTCAAATATAGAATAATCAGTTTCAATTGCAAATGCTGGAACATCGCCCCAGTTATGATTGTTTTTTTCTCTTTCTTTTATTTCTTCGCCATTTTTTTCATATGTTCTTGTTCCATTACCATCAGTAAGTTCAATCATGGTAACGATATTACCATCTATTTTTTTCTCTTCCCATACTCTTACTAATCCTGTTAGATTTGCCGGTATTTCATAATCCCATGTTGCTACTGTTTGCAATGGATCGTATTTTGAATATACTATTTCATTTTTTTCATTTTCATATATTACTTCATAGCAGCTTGTTAATTCTAGTATGTCATGAACTAAGTTATAATGTTCTGTTGCATCATCATTATAACCAGTTACATAATCAATGATTATTTCCATACCTTTCTTATAATCTTCATCTCTTTGTGGTTTATCCAATAAATTTTCTAATAATCTTATCTTATCTTCATCTAGAGTATCAGTTACACTGTATATTGGCTTGCCACTTAAATAACCTGTTGCTAAATCAGTAATGTATTTCTCAAATGGTACTATTGTATCTTCTCCATCTTGGCTATACATTAGATTAGAACTTGTTGCTTTTCTTGTATATTTATCGTGAAGGTTTTTCCTTTTTTGTAGTATTGGTGTAACCAATTCTAATAATTTAGGAATATCCTCCGCTTTGTATTCTGTTAAATCTGATATTTGTATCATTTAACATCCCTCCTTAAAATAATTTTTTATAACTAATTTCCCAATTATTTGGTCTCTTAGTCTCATATACACCAGTAGTACAATCAGGTGCATCATCATGAGCATTTTTGCCTTCCCTTTGATATTTATTCATATCTTTGTAGTAATCAGGCCACCTTGTAGCCCAATTCTCTGGGAAAAATATATTATTCATTACTCCAGTTGCATTAGATAATATCCTAGCAACTTTATTCTCACTTTGATGAAACCAATCTACTTTGGTATGTCTATTATTTCTTTTTATCAATTCGTTCTGTACATTCCTTGCATATCCTCTACCACCATTATTACTTTCTATCTTACAATATCCTACATTATCCTTTGTCATCATCTCAGCCTGTGCTGGCTCAGTAACTTCCATCGGTTCTTTAGTATAGAGAATATCCAAAATATACATCTGATCGTTGAAGTCAATTCCATAATCTATAGAACATAAATTATCATCGCCTTCATCCGCTGTATCTGTGTAATTCATGATGTATTTAAAAGCCGGTACCTTGCCGACTTCATATGTAAGGAATCTTGAATATAATTTACCTTTAATATCAATAGGACATTGTTGATAGTTTGCCTCAACTATATCTCTATTCATGTTCTTGGTCTTAAATTCAAAATCTTCTTTAGATAAGATTGAATCACATAACATTGAGCCATCATCTTGAATTGCCTTATAGTTAATATGTTCAACATCATCAAAATTCTCTAATATATATCCAGCCAAATCATTACTTGCCCATCTAGTCATTATAACGATTAGCTTAAATCCTTTTTCGGTTCTAGACATCATTGTGTTGTTAAACCATTCAATGTGTTTCGTTAATGTGTTCTCATTGTAGGCTTCTTCAACATTTTTAATTAAGTCATCAATAATCATAATGTTACATCCGAAACCTGTTGCTGTTCCTGTAGGACTTGTTGCTAGGTAATTTGCTTCATCATTACCTTCTAAAGCCCATTTGTTCATTAGACTTTCGCCATATTTAATTCTTGTCTTAGGATATAACTTACTAAATATTCCATCTTGTTCTAGTATGCTATCTCTTACTTGCTTAGCAAATGTAGTAGACAGTGTTTCGTTATACGATCCTGTCATTACTTTTATTCTGTTATTGTTTCCTAGCAACCATTGAACTAACAATGTAGCAGTTCTTGACTTACCATGTCTTGGTGGTAGGTTAATTACTAATATTTTCTTTTCACTTTCAATAAACTTTTGTAGTTTATCACACATATCTTTTAAATATGCTCTATCATCAGTATAGAAATCTTTAGCTTTTAATCTGCAATAATCCCATAGACTTATCTTTCTTTCTGATAATGCCTCGAAACCTAAGTTCTCTAGTTGTTTATTTCTCATTATTAATCATCTCAATAATTTGTTCTGTTGATAACTCTCTTAACGGATTATTTAAAACCATATCGCCTTTAATTGCGACATTCTGTGTATATACTCCATCCATTTTATTTAAAATTTCCAATGCTTTTAATTTATTGGAAACACTTTTTTCCTTTTTAGAATTAACTAATTCAGTCAGCCATCTCATTCTATCTTGAACACTCATAATTGCTTTATCTTCATTCT
The DNA here is from genome assembly GCA_017431845.1 of Methanosphaera sp. GTDB lineage: Archaea > Methanobacteriota > Methanobacteria > Methanobacteriales > Methanobacteriaceae > Methanosphaera. The sequence continues at coordinate 13,417 of JAFRKG010000059.1, forward strand.
TAGATTGCAACTTTTCAATATATTTTTGGATGTCAACATTAGTCAACAATCTACTTGCTTGCCTTCTTGCACTTTCTTCACTACTATCAGGGTAAGCAGCCATGTATGCTTTTGTGCCATTCATACCATTTTTAACATATTCTTGGCAGAATGTTTTCTGTTGATTGTTCATTGGCAATCACCTCTTTAATTTTATGAGTTTTTAACTCTCTCTCTTAAACTTGTTGATGATAATCCATGTTGTCTATCATTGTAATATATTCTTATCCCTTTCCGTTCACATACATCTTTACCTGTGAACTCTTTGCCTATATAATCATCCCCAACAAATCTTATATCTATATTAGAACTCATTTCTAGAAATAATCTTAAATCCGCTTCATTCTCTAATGGAATAACTTTATCTACACCTTTACATCTACTAACTCTATAATATCTTTCATAAACACTTTCTATCGGTTTATTTTTTTCTTTCCTATCACTTGGATCGCATATCACACCAACTATTAAATAATCACAGTGTTCCTTGCATTCCTCTATCATTCTTATATGACCTGCATGAAACAAATCGCCAACTACTGAAGTAAAGCCAATAATTTTACTCAATTTCTTTCCTTCTTTCTATAGCAAATTGTTTCACTAATTCTTTGTCATCGTGATAGTTATATAATCTAATAATATACATGTATTCTAGAATCAATACTTGTCTATATATTCCTAGTTTCTTTAATTTTCTTGATAGCATTCTTGAATACCTTTTGCTTATCTTCTTGCCATTGCAGAATAATTCTTCATATCCATCTAATGACATCTTTAGTTTAGCAAAATCTAGTAAATAACTTGATGCATCTCTATCATATAAACTATCAATTAAATATATCTTATCATCTTTTACTATTGTATTTCCTAATGTGAAATCTTGATGTGATAAACTAGCATATTCTTTTAGATCTAATCTTTTTATAAACTCTATACAATCATCTACTATATCGTTCCATTCATTATCTTCGCTCTTATGAGCTAATAACTTATTTATTACTATGGCTTTATTAAAATATGCCTTCTTTACTTTCTTAAATTCTAATATTTGATTAATTATCTTATTCAGTAATTCTTTTGATAGACATTTATCTGCGGTTTGTCCATCTATGTACTCAATATACATTGTGGAATATAAATTAGATATTCTTTGTGGTGAATTGGCAATATATCTACTATCTTCATACCAATTATTTAATTTTATATAATTCTCTTCACTCATTTCCTTTTTTACTATATTGCCTAATCTTATAACTTTATATCCTGAATGACCACTCAATACCTCATAATCTTCTTTAAGAAAATCTTTTACACTAATTGCTTTATCATCTATGTACATATCTCCTAATGGTTTTCCAAATATTAACTCATTGTATTTAACATTATTCTTTTCTAACCATCTTTCTAATACATCTTTATTCTTTGCAATTATCTTTTCTATATCACCATTGCAGCTAACCATACCTCTCGATGTATATAACTTAATTGTTGCTCCATTAGCATACAAATAATTAATTTTATCTATTACTTCTTTATATGGTATTGCATTTTCATAATCTCTGTTTTTGTTATTACAAATTGTATCATCTATATCAAAAACAAATGCTATACCTTCAAATGCATTCATCATAATTTGCCCTCTTTTCTCAATTTATCATTTATATCAGACAAATTACCTTCCCGTTTTGAATTGTAAAAATACAATAACTTATCTGTATCACTTCTACTAAAACCTTTTCTTTTTAGCTCATCGTAGAAATCTACATCAAAGTGGAATCTATTTTCAGCACAAAATCTAGGAATTATATCACTTTTATATATTGCTTTCCATGGAGCATAATTATCAGGTCTAGTTATTATTGCACCTGTATATGTGTCTTGCCAATCCATGTATATTACATCTGTAGGATTATTATCTATAGCATTTATTAATGTTTCTATATAATCATCTGATACATAATCATCTGCATCTATAAAACCTATGTATTGACCTTTAGCATTATCTATGCCTGTGTTGCATGCATAACCGCCGCCATGATTTTCTTCTAAGTGAATTATATTAATTTTATCTTTATATTCATCTAATCTAGTTTCATTGCAACCATCATCAATTAAAATAACTTCCGATTCAGAAGTTAATTGTGGTACTAATATATCTAATAACTTTTTTGTATATTCATAACATTTATAATAAGCAATAACTATACTTAATTTTACCATTGTCTATCTCCACCATTTCTTATTTCTTGCTCGCACTGTTTCAATCTCTCATTTAAATAACTATCTATTCGAGCATCCATACCTTTTACCGACAAACACAATTGCTTTGTATCAGCATAATGTCTTATGGTACTTGTTCCCCATAATATTTTATCTCTTATGGTTGTAATAGATTTAGTGTTAGATCTATTCCATACATAAACTGGCTCTTTTAATTGTTCAAAAGTTTCCATGTATATGCATATTCGACAATGTTGATTTCTATCTTCCTTTAAAGTTCCCTCATTATAAAGACATTCTTGCCTTGTAGCTAATTCTTTCTTTATAACTTTACCACAACTGCCACTCCAACCTTTTATCGCATCATATTTATCATTGTAATTTGGTAATAAACAAGGTCGTGTTACACCATTTTGATAACTTGCCAAACCTACAAATAACACATCAGGTTGATATAATAACTTCTCATTTATCTTTTTTAATACATTCTTGTCGACCAACCAATCATCACTATCAACATAATAAATATAATCAACATCCTTGCTAACATGAAGATATGCTTCATTCCTTGCCCCACCATTTAACCTTTTTTGTTTTAGTTGTATTATCTTATGTGGTTTTTTTAATAACTTCTTAGCAACCTTAACACTATCATCTGTTGATACATCATCAACAAATATAATTTCAAAGTTCTTATATGTTTGCTCTAGAATACTATTTAAACATTTTTCTAACCAATTAGCATAATTACAATTAGGAACAATAATAGCTATTTTATTTTCTTTTTTTTTTTACAACTTTTTTAGGCTTTTCATTTGGCCTTTCTATCTTTTTAACAAATGCTTTACCATAAGTGTTATTGCCAAGTAAAACATTTAGTCTTTCTTCATTAACTTCAAATTGTTCTCCAGGACTTGGTATTCTTCCTAAATCATGGTCTTTAATCTTTTCTTTCTCATAAGTATCTAATGCTTCTACTAAATATCTCATGATTCCTCCTACTTCGACTTCCTTTTAAATTCTATTATTTTTTTACATCTGGGACATTTTACCTCTATTTTGTAATCACCATGGAATTTGCCTTTAAATAACAATCTATTACATACACTACATCGTTGTTCTTGCATTAAAAGCTTGTAAATATCTCTTTCTCTCATCTATATCAACTCTTTTATAATAATAAAAAGAGACCGAAGTCTCTCAATAAAGGGGGATAGGTGCATGGATTCACCTATATGTCTTAGTAGATACTGTACTAATGATATATCTTGCCATTGGTTTCACTGTTCCTTTTCTTGAAAACGAGTTTTACATTACTTGTACTTCGTAACAACCATCCTAGGAGGTCGATAAACCTTATTACCAAGTTTCATTATATCTCTATAACTACTCATTACTTATATCATCAGTACACTACCTACTAAGAGATAGTGTTTGTTTTATCAGAACATTTAACTTTACGGAGGTGAAAAATATCATTTTTGATTTTTTCACGATACTATCGTAAACCTAGATTTGTGCAATTTTGTGCAATCTTTTAATTCTGATACATTTTTTGTTTCATTTCACTTATAAAATTGTATATTTGCCTTATACTATAACCTGTTAATTTATAAAATTTATATACTGATTTGTGATCTAACCATCTATAACAATAAATCTTATCGTACACATCTCCATTAGATCGCATTTTGCTTTCTAGTTTCTTGAGCTCATAATTTAGCATATCTCGAGTATTCCTACTTTGGTTGATTAATTTATCGACTTCATCCATTTCATCGGTATAATTAAGTAAATTTAGGTCAGAATATGGATTACTGCCATCGACCATAACTTGTTTAATTTTAGATGCACCAGGAATAACCGCCAAAATTAATTTACTCTTTTTTTCTAAAGCCTCATTATAATTCCTGCAGGCCTCTTTATATTTTTTTAACAATTCATGATATTCTAAATACATCTCCACCCCTTCCTATTCCTTTGGCATTTCAAAAATACATGATTCGTATTTTATATAATCGCATTTCATATCTTTATGTTGATAATCATATGTAGCAATTTTTGTTTGTATTTCATCTAATACTTCTAATGCTCTTTCCCTTGTTGGATATAATCCTAAAAATTTATTAACCATATAATGATTTCCACCCAATATTTCTCTACCATTACTGTTTTCTAGATATACATAATCTATTTTCGTTAGCATTTCTCTATCTTGACTTTTAATCCATAGTTCCATTATTTACCTTCTTCCTTAATTCTTTCTAATTGTCTTTCTATTTTATATTGCATTATTTTTTCTATTTCTTCATCTGTTATACCATAATGGTATTGAAATTGTTTTAGCATGACTTGTATGTCAGCTAATTCTTCTGCAATGTGTTCTACATATTTTTTAATTCCTGCATTTAATTGTATAAAGGACTTTGGTTCAAATCTTTCTGCTTCTAATATTGCTTCATCTAATTCAAAATATTCGCTATGAATATATTTTAATTGTTTCATTAAACCATAATGATTTATTATTTGTAATAATTTATCTATCATTATTCATTCTCTTTTCTATATTCGTTAAACTCGGTTGCTATTTGATTTATCTTTTCTTTTAATACTTTGAAATTAAAATCAAGATTTTTTTGTGTATAATCATCTTTTAATTCATCATCTGGTATAAGTGGTATGTCTTTATCTTCTTTTATTTCTTTGTAGACTACTTTTATTTCATCATTTAACTTTTTAAAACTTACTGTAAAATAATTTAATAATGGTTCACTCAAATACCATTTATCTTGTTCATCCCATATATAAAGTTCTTCATTATATTCAAATGCCTCAATTATTTCACCATTTGCTATTTTATTTAACAAATCAATTACTCTCATTTTCATCCTCCTCAATCTTAAACAGTCTTACCCAGTTTCCATCTAAAGTTTTCTTTTTATCAACTAAGCCTTTTCTTTTTCTGCAAATATGTGAATGAATTACCCTAATACTGGTTTTAAAATATTCAGCACATTCTTTATAACTATCAAAATCCATAATATAGTTATCTTCTAGATCATACATCGCTATCATTTATATCACCCAACATTTTTAATAGAGGACTCTTCAATGTATCATTTAGCTCGTATTCAATACAAGATTTAACTTGTTGTTCCTCCCACCTTGGCATTAATGGAAAACTAAAATTTTTATCAATATCATATTTGTTAATAAAATTAATTGCCATTTCAATAATATTTTCCTTGGCTTCTAATTTATCTTCTAACTTTTCGATTATCTTTTTCAATTTTTCTATTTCTTGTTCTTCCCAAGTAAGCTCTTTGCCATATAATTCTTCATCAGATAAGTCGTATGGATTATTCATTTTTTAATTTCCTTTCAAAATCTTCTGCAACCATAAATGGTAAACAATAACAGTATTTGTCTTGATTAGCCTTAATATAACTAAATAATTCATTATGATTTAAAATAAATTCGCATTTATCAGGATAAATCATTCCATGTTCTGTTTTTGTTGAACAATAATATTTGTTATCATTTGGATTATAATCACAATGCATTTTTTTCATCTTTTGCCTCCATAATTCATTACATATTCTAATTGTTTCGGTGTCATATTAAAATAATTATTTACATACATTGTTAATGTGTAATGCTTGCCATGTTCTTTTAACATTTTTTTTAATTCTTTATTTCCTATCATCAGTTCCACCTGCTATCAATAAACAACAAAATGTAAAACCAACGACTACTCCGCCACAAAATATCAATATATTAATCATCATTATCATCTTCCTTATAGATTATTGCCATTTTTATACTTCCGGTTGTGCCTTTAGCTATAAGAATACATTCATCGATACTTGTGGATAATGTCTTTTTTATTTTTTCTTTTTCTTTTTCAAAGCGATTAAACAAGATTTCTACTAATTCTTCTTTCATTTATTTCACCTTCTTGTGTTTTTGAATATCTCTGTTAAGTTCTTCTAATTTTTTATAATCATCCATCTGTTTTTGTTTGCCTATGTTCTTTAAAATTTTTATTTGAACATCCTTCTTTTCAGATTCCAATTTTTCTAATTCAAGATTGTCTTTTAATTCTTCATTTTGTGCTTTTACTCTGTTATAATTAGTAGTCAATGCTCCAATTTTAGATGCATTTCTTTTTCTAGCTTCTTCTTTTAGTTTTAGTTGCTTTAATGTATCTTTAACTATTTCAACCATATCTTCGTTAGTATCTTTTAATTTGCCGATTTCTTCATTATTCATTTTAATCTGAGTAAGATAATTGTCTTGTCTATCAACCATCTTTTGCATTAGTTCATAATCAGTTCTTTTAACTAGAACATAATTATCTTCTTCAGTAAGTTCATCAGAATATTTTCTTTTATATTTTTCTAAGTTAGGCATCATCATTTTTAATCTTAATTTATCTAACCAATTTAATTTTTTTGCTTCCTTAACCATAAATATTCACCTACTTACCAAATACTAGAAATGCCAATATAAAGCAGCCCAATGCAATTAAACATGTAATTGCAATTAAAGCACTACTGAATTTGCCATCTGTTTGTGCATCCAATACCCTTATTTTATTTTCCAACCTTTTAAATCCATCAACCAAACCCTTCCATAGTTTGATTATTTTTTTCACTTATTTTCCTCCATATTTTTTAATTCTAATAATTGAGATGGTGTAAATGTTTGAATACCTAATTGCTGAGCTTCTTGCACTATTCCATCTATAAATATACTCATTTCCTTTGTATCGTACTCACTGCTGCCTTTGTATATTCTGTATATTGTAAATTCATTGCTGTTAAAAATTCTTTTTGATACTGTTTCATAGTATTTAAAATATCCTGTAGGATCAACAGAAGAAAGCATACTTATTTCACTCATTTGCCCATAATTTTTAAGCATATCGAAGTATACTTCTTCTTTAGACTTCCTAACTGCATTTGCTATTTCATTAATTAACTTCCAGCAATAAGCATTTTGGTCTATGCTTCGCTTTTCTTTATGTTCTTTAATATCAAATTGTTTTTCTCTATCAGCAGTATATAACCATTGAATGATTTGTAATGGTGTTCCTGTCATATACACTCCTAAAATGGTAAATCAAGTTGTTCGGCTTCTATTCTTTCACCAAATTCAGCAAATGGATCATTAACTGGTTCTGTTGTTTCTTGTTGTTCATTCGTGCTATCTTCTTGTGTTTCTTTGTTATCCTTTTTGCTATCTAAATACATGACATTTAAAGCTAATACTTCAGTAACATATACTTTTTTCTTTTCATCATCTTCATATGTTCTAGTTCTTATACTTCCTTCTACTGCAATTTGGCTGCCTTTGGTTTTGTATTTTGCTAAATTTTCTGCTTGCTTATCCCATACTACAACATTGATAAAATCTGCTTCCTGTTCCTTATCTTTTTGTTTTGGCCTATTTACTGCTAATCTTATCTGACAACAAGCTGTTCCATTTGTTGTATGTCTTAATTCAGGTTCTTTAGTAAGTCTACCTATTAGAAATACTCTATTCATTTGTTTTCTCCTTTGGCAATGTGATTTTTACATATCCACTTTTGCCTTTTTTTATTTCTTTTTTAGTTTCTTTATATTCCGCTAATTTGTTGTGATATGCTTCATGTAATTCGGCATTTTCAGCAATAAACTTTTCTTCATCATAGTATTCAACTTCTATTTCTTTATCTGGAGTATCTTCAACTAATGTGATTTTAGTTCCATTTGGTGTTTCCCATGTTTTTTTACCATAATCTTCCATTGCTTTCTTCAATTGTGCCTTCACTTTTTTAGATTCTTCTTCAATACTTTTATATTCAGCTAATTTATTTTCAAGTAAAACAACCTTGTTTGCAATTTCAGTTAAATCTACCGGCAATAAATCTTCTTCGCTTATAAATGGATTTTCTTTAGCTTTTTCAATATCAATCCTAAATTGTTCTACTGCTTTATTTATTTGTTCTAATAGTTCTTTATAATTTTCTTTTCTTATCGTAAATAATTGAAGTCTATTCTCATCAAATTCTTCACTAAAATCATCAGGCCTGTCATATACTGCTAAAATACCTGCTTGTCTATTAGTATGTTCCATATAGAATAACAATTGAACTAAATATACTTTGTATTCATCAACAGTATTGTGAATTTGTGATGTTGTTTTTATTTCTAATATTGTTGTATAATCTTCACCATCCGTATGACATCTAATATCACCATCAACATGTTTACCTTCGATAAATGTTTTACCTAATTGTTTATTGATATAATCTCTTATTTTAGGCTCCATTATATTGCCATATTCTGTATATTCATTACCATCGAAAGTATTTTCTTTTAGTCCTGCTTTTTCTAACAATAAATCAAATCTAGTTTTAAATTGGCTTATTCCCATAATAATAGGAATATCTGAACCACCTATATATTTCTCTCTATCTACTCTTACATTTTGCATTATTTATTATCTCCGTTCCATCCTAGTTCACATAACACATCATAGTAGTCATCATTGCTTAATTTTCTTCCTGTCATTTGATAATCTTCAGCAACTTTGTTCATATCAATTTTATTTTCTTTACAATATGCTATTAATTCTTTTCTATAATCAGGATCATCTTTTGCAGATGTCTTACTTGCTGCTTTAGTTTGTTTAGTATATTCATCGGTATCGGCATCTTTTGTATCATCTATAGCAAATAATCCATTTAAAGCATATTTTCTTGCATAGCTTGATGCTGTTCCGGTTATTTGTGAACCATCCATTCCTTTTTTCTCTAATTCTTCCCTTGCATATGCTGTATTTCCTATTTCTTCTTTTGTTTCTGTGTCATAAATTGTAGCATTTGCTTTTATATAATATCTTTCACCAATAAAAACCATTTCATCGCTTAGTTTTATAACACATTTATACTTATTTAATATTGGCTTTACACTTTCTAAAATATCTTCGCAACTTCTATATTTGTATTTACCAAATGAATTGTATTGTGCTTTATTACATTTCAATTCCTGTTGTATTTTTAATAATTTTTCTAACATAACTTAATCTTCCTTCCTAAGTATGTACTTCTTAAAAGTACATGTATTCCCATATCTATTCTTTTTAGTTACCCATTCTTCATCAAATTCACAACCATATTTATGTTTTAGATCGTGTATTCTAGCTGATAACCTAGTTATAAATAACTCCGTATAACTTTCATATGTTGTAATGCTACCATTTTCTTCTAAATATTTTAGTATCATTTCATTTTGAGTTAATGTATGTTCCATATAATTACTCCTCATTTAACCAATCCATTGAAAATACTTCGATTGGTTCTTTTTGTTCTTTTTCATTTTTAATTACATCATCTATCGATGTATACCCTTTGTTTTCCCAATTATGTAATATTCCTGTTGTATAATTTAAATACTTTTTGCCATTCACTACTGTTAATCTCATTGCTTCTCTTACAAGTTCTTCTTTATATCGTTCTAGCCATTCTGAAATTAATTTAATCTCAGGTGAATTTAATGTTCTTCCAAAAATTTCCTCCGCATAACAACAACAACTATATAATTGTTTATTTGTTATATTGTTATATTGTTTAGTTGTTGTTATTTGATTGTTATTTGTTTGTTGCTCGTTTGTTATTTGATTGTTATTTTGCTTGTTATAATCTTGGTATTTATTGTAATTTTCTATTGTAATTATTGTGTATTTGTTAGTAGTTTTCTTTGTTATTTCGTTTGTTGAAATCAACTTATTTAAAGAAGTTCTTGTTTGTTGAATTGTTAAACCTGTTTGTTCTGATAAATGTTTTGTGCTGGTGATCAATGAACCTCTCTCGACATCTATTCCTTTCCATTTTTTATTTTCCCAATTAGCAGTTAGTAATAAATGAAGAAACAAATTTTTTGTATTAGAATCTTGATACCATTCCCACTTAAGCATTTTTCTATCAATGACTATAAAACTTTTCTTTTCTCCATCCATATTTCCTCCGATAAGTTAAAATCTATAAAGAATTGACTTTTACATACTAATTTGTTATAATTAGGTATGTAAAAAGTTTGACCAGAACTTTTTTTCTTTTTATTTATTAATTCTTTCATATAGATAACTGCCAGATTCTACTACCACAAATATAGATAAAACAAATACTATTAATCCTAATGGTGTAAATGCTACTGATTGTTTAGTAAAGAATGGTTGAATTATTACCAAATAAAGACCTTCTACCAAAAAATAACACCCAGCAATAAATGATAGTAAATTCCATATTGCTTTCTTATTAATCTTTCTTTTTTTCATACTTTTTAATTCCTTTCTAGCTTGTCCACTTATGAGAGACTAATTTGTTCTCTCATTTATTTCATAATCAATTTTTACTTTTTCTTGAATACAATTTAATTCGACAAGTTTATCAATTATTTTTTTTATATTTTTATGAACATAATCTTTTAGTTCATAGTTGACGGTTTGTTTGTCATTTTTCATATTGCACCTCATTAAAATATATGTTTTTAATTTTTAATTAAGGTATTGCAGTACCATTTAATTAAATAATTCTTCGAATGTATAGTTTTTTCCAGTTCGTTCATTGATTAAGTTTTTCAACTTCATTGCTTCGGTTGTTGACCAATCGGCTTTACCATTAACCTTTAAGCTAACAGTTCCTAACGATTTAATACCGAGTTCATCACTAATTTGTTGATGGCTTATGTTTGCTTCCTTTAATATTTCTTTTAAAGTCAACTTATTCATCTCCCTTCTGTGCGAATTTTCGTTCACAATGGTTAAAAAAATATGCTATTTTTCTAACTTCAAGACTATTGTATACGATTTTTCGCACATTGTCAATACTTTTTTTACGATTTTTCAAAAATGTTTGATTTTTCGTAAGTAATGTATTATAATTTTAATATGAGGAGGGATCATGTTAGTGTGGAAGAACAAATAAAGAAAATGATAATTGAGAATTATGGCTCTATGAGAAGTTTCTCTGATAAAATTGGATTACCCAATTCAACAGTAGTAAGCATTCTTGAAAGAGGTATAAAAAACTCAAATATCACTAATGTAATTAAAATGTGTAAAGCATTAAATATATCAGTAGATAAATTAATCGATAATAATCAATTAATTAGCACATTAAATTTTGATAATGCTACACCTATTGAATTATCTAAAGATGTTATTAGAATACCAGTCTTAGGTAGAATACCTGCTGGAACACCTATCGAAGCTATTGAAGATATTATTGGCTATGAAGAAATTCCTAAAGATTGGCTAAAAGGTGGCAACGAATATTTTGCTTTGGTTCTAGAAGGTGATAGTATGGAGCCAAAATATCAAGATAAAGATATTGGAATATTCTTAAAGGCATCTGATTGTGAATCAGGGCAAGACTGTTGCATAAGGATTAATGGATTTGATGCGACTTTTAAGAGAGTAAAAAAACAAGAAAATGGAATAATGGTTATGCCTCTTAACGAAAATAATTCAACTGGATTCTCTACTACATTTTATACAAATGATGAAATAATAAATAAACCTGTTGAAATTATAGGTATAATTAAACAGATAAGGAGGAATATGTAACATGTTTTTCTTAATATGTTTAATTGTTGGATTATTTACTCCAATTCCTATAAATATAATTTTCTTTGCACTTGCTGCTATTAATTTAATATACAAAGCACTTACTTTTACAGCTGATACAGCAACTGGTATTTTTAATACATTTTATTATTTTATATATGGAATTATAGGAATAATAAGAAAAAAGCCAATTGATGTGAAGAAATTTATATTATCAATAGTTGCTATGATTTTATTAATAGCCATGATATTTGGTATATTATGGTTTAAAGAAATAATAATAAATGCATAAAAAAAGACTAGAGCCTACTGCAATAGGTCTAGCAAAATGAAAAAACAACAAACCGTCAAATTTGTTACAAGCTAAAATTGTATTATAAGTCTTGTATTAAGTCTTTTCATATACAATTCTAGCATAAAATTAACTAAAAAGGAAGTATTAATATGGAAAAAGCACAAGGAAATTTTATAAAAGCAGTTATATACATAAGAGTAAGTACAGAGGAGCAAGTAAAACATGGTTATTCACTAGATAGCCAACGACAACACTTAATAAATTACTGCAAGGAAAAAGGATATAAAGTAATAGATATATATGCTGATGAAGGTAAATCCGCTAGATCTAAATTAAAAAATAGAACTGAATTATTAAGGTTAATTGAAGATGCTAAACAGAATAAATTCAACAGAATTGTTTTTTGGCGACTTGACAGATGGTTCAGAAATATTGCCGATTATTATAAAGTTCAAGAAATATTGGAAGAACATAAAATTGATTGGGAATGTTCTTCCGAAGAATATAATACTACAACATCCAATGGAAGATTGCACTTAAATATTAAGTTATCAATAGCACAAAACGAATCGGACCAAACAAGTGATAGGATAAAATTCAATTTTGGTATGATGGTGCAAAAAGGAAATATTATTGTAGGTAAACAAGGTATGCCTCTTGGCTATACAGTTGGTGGTGAAGAAAGAAACAAAAGGATGATTAAAGACAAAGAAACAGAACATATAGCTAATGACATGTGGGATAATATACAAGAAACTGGTAGCATAAGACAAACATTAATATATATAAATCAAAAATATAATCTTAATATTGTATATGATAGTATGAGACATTATTTCATGAATACAAAATATTATGGCTGCTATAGAGAAAATGAAAACTATTGCCCTGCTTATGTTACCAAAGAAACATTTGATAAAGTCCAATCATTAATTAAAAGAAATGTAAAATTCAATAAACGACATGATTATATTTTTAGTGGACTACTAATGTGCCCTGAATGTCATCATAAATTAGCAGGTTTCACTTCAAAAACAACAAAATCCAACGGAAAGAAAGTTGATTTTAGATATCCTAGTTATAGATGCAATTTAAGATATCAACAAAGATGTTCATACAGCAAAAGGCCAGTAGAAAAAACTGTTGAAAACTACTTATTAAATAATATTGTTGATGAAATAAATAAAATGATAATTAGTACTAAAAAAATTGAAGATAAAAAAGAAAGGCCAATAAAAATTGATGTTGAAAAAATTAAAAGCCGAAGAGATAGACTTATTGATATATATCTAGAAGGCAAAATACCATTAGATAGATATAATAAAGAATTTGATGAAATAAACAATCAATTAAATCAGGCCAGCAAAGTTGTAGAAAATAAAAAGAAAAAAAATGATCTAAATAAATTACAAGGGCTATTTAATAAGGATATGTTAGAATTATATAACAATCTTACAAATCAAAATAAAAGAATGTTCTGGGCTAGTTTTATAGACTATATAGAAATAAATGAAAACAATGAATATCACATTCATTTTAAAAATTAATAATATGAGTACTAACAATATACAGCAAATGCAGAGTATTGTTAGTATTCAAACAAGAAAGGATATTAACAATGAATTATTGTAAACATTTAAAGAAAAGAAAAAACAAACCATATTGTATACTATTCAATAAAGAAATATCGTTTTCCCGATGCCGGGAATGTGTTAATAAAGAATATAAAACGAAAATTATAAAAAATTCGTTCCATAAAAATGCACAAAAAAACAAAATAAATGTGCAAAATGCACAAATAAATGCCAAATTTGCACAAAAACTGCAAAAAATGCAATTAAAAACCAAAAAACTAGCAAAATTAGAAAAAGATAGGTATTCTGTTTTTTCTACTAAAGAACAGTGTATGGTCTGTCATTCTATACATTATCTTACCTGGAATGAAATATTCAGAGGAAGAAATAGAACTAACTCAATTAAATATGGTTTTTGTTTGCGAATGTGTCTAAGTTGTCATCAGCAATATCAGGAGGATATTCAATTTAATGATTATTGGCACTCAACAGCACAATTATACTTTGAAAATAATTATGGTACAAGAGAAGAATTTGTTAGGATATTTAGAAGAAATTATTTAGAATAAAAAAAGAGCTATAAATTTATCACTCTTGATAAATCTATAGCCTTTCTTTTTATCATTGAATCAGTTTTAAACCATGCTCTTTTATTCTTAGTATTATATTGAATTAACATGGTATCATCATTTCTATTAACCAAATTCTTAATAATATCTTTATTTTTAATTACCTTTTTAACCATAATATCCCCTTTTCTTGGCTATGTATAATAGCATAAAAAGGATATTTTGTCAAAAAATTACTCTATTACTATTTCTAGTTTATATGCTGTTTCACCCATGTTGCCAGCAAAATCATCACCATTAGGGCACTTTTCATTGTCATATACCCATGGAAGATTATTGATTCTATATTTGGCTTTTTTATAACCACTAGATTTAATAATATCATCTGGAGTATTATAATATATTCTTACACAATCAATAGCATTTACATCATCGCCAGCATAACCATTATAATAATCGTTAGTATTATATCCTGTTACTTTTGGCAACCATCCTTTACCTTTTACATGCGCTTGATACCAAATACTGCCTTTATCAACTCTAACCATAAAATCAATTATGCTGTTTTTTCCTAATCCTGCATAATCTTCTAGGTTTCTAACTTCATCAAGCCATCCATTCTCTTTTGTTTTAACACGATAGAACACATTTACTTGATTGCTAGGTGTTGGAGTTGGTTGATCTACATAATCAACAACTGGAATCTTGCCATGGTATTCCCAAGATAATACTTGTCTACCATTTTTAATTCTTTCACCATTTTTACCAATTTGTGAAACTTGACACCCAGGATTTCCACCAGTCCATGCTGGTGTTACTTCAATAACTTGACCATTACCGATATATAAACCAGCATGACCATGTGAAGTCATAAGTAATATTTCACCAGGTACTAAACTACTAAAATTGCCTCTTGTGGCATTAGTCCATTCTACACAACTTGCTGGAGTGAAATCAGGTACTCCATTAGATTTATAAGAACATCCAGCATGTGCTTTACCTCTATTAGCAGGTATAAATCTACCACCCCATAAAATTGCTTTAATTGAACAAGTACAGTCTACATACCAGCCACCATTTACCCATGATGACCAATTACTTCCACCACTACCATAGTAGTTAGGCTCATTCAATAATTCTTTCATTCTAGCAATTAAATCTAAGTTAGTCATTATTTTTCCCATACTATTCACCATCCTCTACTAATTCAACATCTGTTACTTCAACTTCTTCGCCAATTCCACCATCAGTTTCAGTTGCTGCAATGATTTCTTCATTATCCATTTGTCTCGCTTCCTTTCTTATTAAAATTGCTTAGTCCATTAGAACCTAAGCTAATAGCCATTGAAGATAAAGCATATAAAACAATATCTTCCCATTTAAAATTTTTCATCACGACATTTACTATGATTAGTAACCCTAATGAAATTAAAAAACTCCAATATTTAGTTGGAATTTTTTTAATAAATGGTAGTTCTTTCGTGAACTCCACCACCATAAATATTGTTGAAACAAAGGTTGTATAAGTCAATAATGTTTCCCATGTCATAAAGTTTTCCATTATATCTTACCTTCTTTCTTTAATTTTTCCCATTTACTATGGATAAATCCATTGCCACCAAGTTTTTCATATCTATCAAATAATTGATAGGCATTTTGTATTTGCTCGTTACTGACTTGTCCATTTTCTACTTGAGACATAAAATTAACTAAGTCCGTTTTAGTAGAACTTAGTTCCAAATTGTCAATCTTTTTGTTAATAGGTTGTAATGTTTTGCTGATTGATTTTGTGAGTGTTCCTTTTAAATAAGCTATAGAACCACCAATACCAACAACAAAACTTAATACTTTAGCAATATCTCCTAATGTTATATTTTCCACTTTACTATCCTCCTTGATTTTCATTTCTTAATTGTTTTTCTACTTTACTTTTCCATTTCGTTGGTACATCTTCGATGGTTAATTTTTTCATTTTGATTTGAGTAACATAAAACTTAATCACCAGTGATCACCTCCGCCAACTCGACAATAGCATCTTCTATTGCACTAATTCTTTCTTCTAATGCAATTTCTTCTACTTCAGTTGAATAGTCCAAATATGATAATGGATTCTCTTCTATCATTTCTTCAGTAATTTCTTCTGTATTCACTCTAAATTCATTAAACTCATAAATAAAAGAAGGTCCAGTACCTTCTTCTCCTAATTCACTATAATGTTCTTCAATGAACTTGTAGATAAATACATCTGCTAATCCATTACCAAGTGGCATGTACCTATAATCAGGTTGCCTATCGCTAAATATTACTTGTTTTGGCTGCATTTGATATTACCTCCTTCGCAGTTTTTAGTGTTTTCTTTAGTTTTACCTTCTTAATGTATTTTTTATTAGAAGAGTGTTTAAAATAACCATAATATGATACTACTTTATAAGCACTTTCTAATGTTATTTCATTTTTAGGATTCTTTAACTTAACAAATACTTTATTTGCTCGTTTAAATATCCTCTGTCGCACAGTAGTCTTGTAGGTATATATTCTATACCCCATCATATCTATTGGCCTAGAATCGAGTGGAAATAACTGATATGAAGGTTTTAATTTTAAACATAGTTTATTCTTCAGATACTTCTCTAACTTA
>JAFRKG010000060.1 GCA_017431845.1 Methanosphaera sp.
ATATATACAATTTTCATCTATCATAATAATTAATACTGCTTATTTCACTCCATTAACTTTAAAACCGAAAAATCAAGAAAAGAATTTCATAAATAACAATTCTATGACTCGATAATATAAATTATAAAATAAAAGCTATATAAGTTTAATCCAAGAGCAGCTGGTAAGTAATCAAGGGGGTCTTGGTAAGTAATATTTAACAATATTATATACATAAGTAACAATCATACCAAAAAAAAGTTTCATCCACATAAAAAAAGTATTACAAAAACGAATTTATGCCAACACTCCCCCTTAAAAAAATAGTTTGAAAGTGGGGTGTGAATTTAGAAGGTTCCACCTCCACCTCCACCAAATCCTCCCCCACCAACACTTCCTATTCCATCTGAATCTGAATTTGATGGTGTTAATGAGGTGAATGTTGAGTTAAGATGATCAAATCCACCATAGTAAGCAAATAGTACTACCTGTGAATCTGGGTAATAATCTTCTGATACGTTTGTTAAGTCAAAGTATTTTTTCATGTTTTTTGTTACTTCCTGTGCACATCCTAATGCTGCTGCATATACCAGGTATTTTCCCCATACCTGTATGGCTGCAGGTGGTCTTTCCTTGATTAAACTGAAGTCTGTAATATAGTTTTCAAAATTCTTCCATTTATCATGATATTCTTTTCCTTCAGGTGTCCATCTTCCTGCAAATGTGTTTGGTATTACCATCATCATTATTGATTCAAAAATCATTATTACAATTATAATCATAAGTATCCAGAATATGTGTGGTGGAATATCTATAAACATGGTTATTACTATAGATATTATGCCCAATACCAATAATACTACGGATAAGAGAGAGAATATTTCTGATCCTTTGCTTATGAAGTATTTGTTGATTAGTGAATTTGGTACTTCCTGTCTTGCCTGAATTTTCCATGATTCTTTAAAGTCTTTGAAATCCACCGGATCACCTGTTTCACCAATAGATTTTAATGATATGTCCCCATTAACGTTAAATTGTTCCAAGTAGTTTATTAATGATTTTTCGAAAGGTTTAAGGTTACTTGTATCCTGATTTTTGTATCTTAGTACTGTGTCATCATCTGTACTTGCCATTACCTCATAGAATTTCCTGTTTATTAAGTCAAGAATTGTTGCATGAATTCCATTGTCACTTATTATTCCGACATCCCCATCAACTATTGTGTTTACTTCTATTGGTGATGAATTTGTTGGAAGGTCATATTCATAGTCTGCATGGTATGATATTTTAGGTTCTCTTCCATATAATCCATAGATAGCTAATGGAACAAACAATAATAATCCAAATATTCCTGTTATTATGCTTCCCATTGTATTATAGAAGTCACTATTTTCCTTGTATTTCTTTTGATCTTCTTCTATTTGTGCCTTTGCATCCATATTTATTACTTTAGCATTTTCTGTGCTTTTAAAGTATGATTTTGGCATAAGTATACGTTGTTCATAGGATGTATGTGCTCCTATTGATTCAGATTTTGTTGTTAGCGTGTTTTCATTTGTCCATTGACTTGAAACAACATAATCTTCAGGGTTATTCCAGTATTCTGTGTCCTTGTTACTGCCTGGTATGTGTATGTTTGATTCAAGGTAGTCCACACTACTGTCCCATTCTTTTCCCCATGTCATGTATTGTAGTTCTGCTATGTCGTTATATATTTTAACGCCTTTGTTGAATGTGTATTTATATATGACTTCTACTTTTTCATCATATACTTTTTTTGTTTTTGCTTCATCCTTATAGAGCCATACTTTAAGTCGTGTTTTACCGTTTTGTTCTATGACTTCTAGTTTATTATAGTATCCGGGTGTTTCTACTGATATGTTAGTTATTGATTGATCATTGGCTAGTGGAATATCTCTATAAACACCATTTACATGTCCTTCTATATCGTATGTAACATCTTCTGAGATTATCGTTGAACCATCATCATTTACTGTTATGTCTTTTATCACTTCAGGTAATGTGTAATCGCCATCATCTGCGAATGATACTGGCACTAATAAAAACATTAATATTAAAGAGATAATGAATATTTTAGTCTTCAATGTTATCTCCCCCCATAGTTTTGTTTTAAATATAATAATTAATTTTATTCTAATAGTTAATATGTATATTGAAAATTATTATATGGGAATGTTTTTGGAAAAATAGAATATTTAAAAAATAGTTAATGATTAAAAAGGTTATTTTAATCATTAAAATTGTACTTTAGGTGCAGCTCTTGTACCTTCTTGTGCTTCAAAGAATTCTGATTTCTTAAAGTGGAAAATACTTGCAATGATGCTGCTAGGGAATTGTTCGCATAGATTATTGTATTTTAGTACTGTGTCATTATAGAATTGTCTTGAATAAGATATTTTATCCTCTGTTTCTGATAATTCTTGCTGTAATTCTATGAAGTTCTGGTTTGCTTTAAGATCAGGATATGCTTCACTTACTGCAAATAATGATTTTAATGCACTGCTAATCATATTATCTGCTTGTGCAACTTCTTGTACTGTTGTTGCATTTGCCATGTTAGCTCTTGCCTGTGTTACTTGACTTAATGTTTCTTTTTCATGTCCTGCATATCCTTTTACTGTTTCAACAACATTTGGTATTAAATCGTTTCGTCTTTGTAGTTGAACATCTATTTGACTCCATGCATTTTCTACTCTGTTCCTACCATTTACCAGGTCATTGTAGTACTTTATTAGTAGAAGTACGATTAGTATAATTATTATAATTAAAATAATTAACCACCAATCCATAGTTAGGCCTCCTTTTATTTTTTTATTATTGTATAAGTTAATTATATTATTAATTATAAAAAATATATATAGTTATTTAGGATTAAGTGGGAGACCAGATAATGAGTACGTTTAGAGACTTGCAGTTATTATCGGATGCAGCATATTATGACAGATGTAATTATGTTAATTATAATGTTGATAATGTGCTGGAGGAAACTGATAAAATTAAGGATGGTATTTATCATGCAAAGGCAGGTAGTAGGGATGTGCCATTATTTAAGATTTTAATGACAAATGAATGTAACAATGATTGTGCTTATTGTACTAATTGTATGGAGCATAAGTACCAAAGGGCTAGATTAAGTCCTGATGCTTTAGCAAAAATTTATATGAAGTATTATGAAAACAATACTGTTGAGGGCTTGTTTTTAAGTTCGGGTATTATTAAAGATGCTGATACTACTATGGATGAGATGATAGAAGCTGCACATATTCTTAGAAACAGGTATTCATATAAGGGTTATATTCATCTGAAAATTATTCCTGGCAGTAGTAAGGACCATATTAAGCATGCTATGCAGCTTGCTGATAGGGTTAGTATCAATATTGAATCTGCTACTAAGGATGGTCTTAGTGATTTGTCAAGTACTAAGAATTATGATAAGGATATTCTTAAACGTCTTGATTGGATTGATAATTTACATAGAAGAGATCATAGTCTTGCAAGTAGTGGTCATACCACACAGATTATTGTTGGTGCTAATGAGGAGAATGATGAAGACATATTAAAACAGGTTTATACTTTAACTAAGAAGTATGATGTGTTGTATAATTATTTCAGTAGTTTTACTCCTGTTAAGGGAACGCCACTAGAAAACCATGAAGCCAATGATACTAGAAGGACGGGCAGATTATATCAGGCTGAATACCTGTTTAATCAGTATAATTACACTGTTGATGATCTTATATTGGATGATGATGGTTTCCTTGATGTTAATAATGATCCAAAATATGTTTCAGCACTGGAAAATATGGATAAATATCCTATTGACATTAATACTGCTAAATATAAAGAGCTTATACGTGTTCCTGGTATTGGTTTAAAATCTGCTAGACGTATTAGGCATTTGGTGGGTCAGGGAGAAAAGATTACTAGTTTAAAGCAGTTACAAAAGTTAGGTGCTAATATAAATAAGTGTAAAATATTTGTTAAGGTTGGAGGTTCTTATCAGAGTACTTTAATTTAGGAAAAATAGGTGTATAGTTACGGTTGTAACTATAGTATTATTATAAATCTTCAAATAATTCCCATATTTCAGGATATTTGTCGTGTATGGCTTCTTCTAGTATTAATGATGCTTCATTACTAATACTGAATTCGGGTGTTGTTTTTTTAAGGTATCTTAGTACTGCTGCACTTTTTGCTGACCATAAGCTTATTCTTGGATTTTTATTTATTTCTTTTTTGATTTCTTCTATTTTATCATCATCTAATTTGAATGAATTATTAGGTTGTTTTGGTTTTTTGACTTCTTTTATGATGGTTTCTTGTTTTGTTTTATCTGTTTTTTTATCTGTTTTCTTATCTGTTTTCTTTTTTGGTGATGATTTTTTTATTAGTGCATCTAATCCTCTTCCTAGTGATCCTTCTGCCATGTTTTATTCACCTTCTAATTTAATTATTTCTTTTGCTAGTTTTATGTATGATTTTGTTCCTGGACAATCTGGGTCGTAGATTATGCATGGTTGTCCAAAGCTTGGTGCTTCTGCTAATTTTACGTTTCGTGGTATTTTTTCTTTGAATATGTATTCTTGGTCTTTGAAGAAGTCTTTTACATTTTTTGTTACATCTTTTGATAGTCTTGTTCTTGGATCGTATAATGTTATGAGTATTCCTTTTATTGGGCATGAACTTTTTAGTCGTGATTCTACTAGTTTGATTGTTTCTAGTAGGTCTGCCATTCCTTCTAGTGCATAGAATTCTGCTTGTATTGGTATTATTACTGAGTCTGTTGCTACTAGTGCGTTTAGTGTGAGTATTCCTAGGGATGGTGGTGCGTCTATTAGTATGTAGTCAAATCCTAGTTCGTATTCTTCTAGTTTTTCGTTTAGTATGTATGGGTATCCTAGTTCTTTGCTTAGTTCTATTTCTGCTCCGCTTAGGGATATGTTACTTGCTATTAGGAATAAGTTTGGTACTTCTGTTTCTAGTACTGCTTCTTCGAATGTGCATTTTCCTGTTAGTAGTGAGTAGATGGTGTTTTCTACTTCGCTTTTTTGTATGCCCATGCTTGTTGTTGCGTTTCCTTGTGGGTCCATATCTATTACTAGTACTGTTTTTTCTTGTGTTGCTAGTGCTGCTCCTAGGTTTACTGCGGTTGTTGTTTTTCCGCAGCCTCCTTTTTGGTTTAATATTGTGATTATTTCGGTCATTTGATAACTCCTTTTTTTTATATCATTATCTTATATTAAAATGTTTTATTGAAAGTAATATTTATAAGTTATAATAGTAAAAGTAATTAGTTATAACTTATAAGTTATCCTTTGAAAAAAAAGAGAAAACTAATGAAAAAAAAATCATTAATTAAAACTTAACACGTTTAGAAACCTTATATGGTAAAGGTAACTTTCTAAATGGTAAACCTTCAGTTAAACCATGAATTTCATCAGCTAACTGTTCAACAGTAACTTCCTCTTTAGTATCATCCATACGCCTATTAACTGTAATAGAATCATTTTCTACTTCATTATCTCCTACCACAATAGTATATGGAATCCATTCTTTACCAGCATTTCTAATCTTCTTACCTACACGTTCAGGAGTATCATCAATATCAACCCTTACATTTAAGTCCTTAATTTGTTCATAAACTTTTTCAGCATATTCTAAATGATTATCAGTAACTGGTATGATCCTAACCTGAGTTGGTGCTAACCATAATGGTAAAGCTGGTTTAGAACCTTTATCAGTAGAAGTTTTCTCAAGTAAACTACATATAACTCTTTCTAAACTTCCAGTTGGACTACAATGTAATATGGTTGGATATTGTTGTTCCTCATTCTCATCCAGATAAGTAATACCAAATCTTCTAGCACTCTGAATATCCATCTGAACAGTAGGATTTTCAATAGGTCTTCCAAGATCATCAATTGCAGCAAAGTCAACTTTTGCATTCCAATAATGTTTCATCTTAGGAATAACTTCAAGAACTACAGGTTTCTTAATATGTTCTCTTACAACTTCTTTAACCCAATCCTCATTTTCTGCTAAGAAATCTTTTGTTACACGGAATGCTACTTCATAATGTACACCAAGGTCACTTTCAGTTTGAGAACACATATCTACTTGCTGAGCAAATATTTCTTTTGCATGTTCATCATTTAAGCACACACTATGGAAATCAGGCATTGTGAAAGCTCTTAATCTTTTAAGTCCTACTACTTCCCCTTGTCTTTCAAACCTGAAACTTAACTGTGATAATTCATATATTCCTACAGGCATATTTTTCCATGTTAAGAAAGAATCTGCCATTATCCTGAATGCTCCAAAACAACATGCAAATCTTAACATTAATTCTCTGTGTTTAGTTTTTAACCTGTATTGTCTTTCACCAAATTTTTCTGCATGTTCTCTGATTGCATTATCAGCCAAATCATACATTACTGGTGTATCAACAGGCATTGCTCCTCTTTCTGTTACAAGATTATACACATAATCTCCGAGTAAATCCTTAACAAGTTTTCCTTTAGGATACCATCTTATATGACCAACATCTGCTGAAGGTTCATTACTTGCCAATTCTTTTTCTTTCATTAATTTTACATGAGGAGGTTGTTTACCTGAATCTTCATGAGACATACCTTTTTCATGATTAACTAACTGTTTTAATGTTTTAGTTTGGTACTTGTAATCATCTGTATCATATTTTTCTCCATCTTCTTCTAGTATATAGAATGTTGATGGTTCTTTTTCTTCAACTTCTTCTTCAACATCTTCATCTTCTTCTGTTGTAATAGTTCTTGAAAGTTCAGATAAAGGATGTCCTTTACAAGCCAATTCAAATGATTTATACCAACCAAAAGGAACTCTTAATACTGCTTCGTTATTATCAACAAGTTCTACTTCTATACCTTTTAGAATTTGTTGAGCAACTGCAGGATTTGATAATGAAGAACTTAAATGTGCATAAGGATAAACTACTATATTATCAGCATTAACCTTATTCTGTACACTTAATATTTCTTTAACTGTTTTTTTTATGATTAACTCAGGATTTTCTTCATCTTCTTTTTCCACTGCAATAAAAGCCACTAATGCGTTTTCTACACCATCTGCTCTTTTTTCATCTTCGATATCTTCTGCTATTTTAGTTTTACTTCTAGTCTTATAACGTAAGTAATCTGAATGTATCATTAACGTTCGCATTTTACATTTTTCCTCCATTAAAATGATAGTTTAAGTTATTCATAAAAAAATGAAAATAATTTTAAATTTAATTTAAAAATACATATTTTAACTATTAATATTTATATAATTCATAATATATTAAAATATTTGTAAGAAAAAAAAGAATAAAAATCAAACAGTTGTTAATTTAAGGCCCATAATACCAACTATTACGAGAAACAAAAAGAAAAGTTTTACAGGTGAAGTTGATTCATTTAAAAATAGAATACCAACAACAACTGTTCCAATAGCACCTATAGCTGTCCAACACGCATATGCAGTTCCCAAAGGAATTCCCTGAACTGCTTTTTCTAGTAACACCATACTTATTATAAGAAATATGACTGTTAATACCGAAGGTATAATCTTTGTAAATCCTTCTGAAAATTTAAGTGGAACTGCCCATAGTACTTCACATACTCCAGCTATAACTAAGTAAATCCAAGGATTCAAGAAAATATATCCCCCAAATCATTATATTTACATAAATTCAGGTGCTTTAATACCTAAAAGTTTTAAAGAATTCTTAAGAGTGATTCTTGAAGCATCAACAAGTTTAAGTCTGAAACTTTCATGTTCTGATCCAATAACTTGTTGTGACTTATAAAATTTATTAAAAGCTTTTGAAAGACTTGAAGTATACTCAGTTAAATGATGTACTCTTCTCTCATCTGCAGATTGTCTGATTATTTCAGTGAATCTTGACAATTCTTTTACTAACTCTTTTTCTTCATCTTCTAATTCATAATCACATTTTACATCATCAAATTCATCAAATTCTGTTTTTGACAATAATTTACATGCCCTTGCATGTGCATATTGAATAGATGCACATCCTCTTTCAAAGTTAAGAGCTTCTTCCCATTTGAAAGTAATAGGTTTTTCTGGTGATATCTGATTAATATAGAATCTTACTGAACCTACACCAATACTTCTTGCAATTTCATCCATTTCTTTATCAGTGAAATCCATGTCACGACTTATTAATTCATCTTTTGCATGTTGTGTAGCCTGTTCGATAAACTCATCAACTGAAATGAATACTCCTTTCCTTGTTGACATACTGCCTTCAGGCAAATTGATGAATTCATAGAATACAACTTCTGGTGCACGATTTCCTGATAATTCCAGTGCTAAACTTAATTGTTTTGCTGCTAATTTATGGTCTGCTCCAAGTATATCTAATGAAATATCACTATTTTTTGTTTTATATTGATGATATGCAAGGTCTCTTGTAGCATATAAGCTTGTACCATTAGATCTTCTTAGAACTAGTTCCTTATCTACATCATATTTTTCTAATGGTAAGTATAATATGTCTTTAAATATTGTGAAAGGCTGTAGTTTTTCTAGCACATTTTCTACTGAACCATTTCTTAGGAATGTACTTTCCCATTTAAATAAGTTCATTTTAATGTTTAAATCTTTAAGTGTTTGTTTTATACCATCAAGACAGTTTTCTACAACAAATTCGAATGAATCTATTAATTTTTGGTCATCTCCATCCTCATATTTATGTAATATTTCATCAATTTCTTGGTTGTAGTCTGGATTATTTTCCAGTTCCTGGTTACATTTGAAGTATACTTCACCTACTGCATGGTCTATTTTTTTATCTTCATCAAATTCGTATCCAAACTTGTTCATTCCCCATACTATTATTGCTATTTGACGACCCATATCATTCACATAGTATTGTGATTCTACCTTATAACCTGCATGTTGAAGTACTCTTTTTAATGAATCCCCAAGTATTGCGTTTCTTAAGTGCCCTACATGTAATGGACCATTCGGATTTGCTGATGTATGTTCCAATAGTATTGATTGATCTTTTTCTGGTAATTCCCCATATCTTTTATCAATGTAATTCACTATTTTTGTTGAGAACAATGTGTAATTGATGAAGAAATTTAAGTATGGTCCTTTTGTTTCTACTTTTTCAAAATATAATGGTAATTTAATGTTTTCTTTTATTTCTTCTGCAATTTCTACAGGTGACTTTTTTAATTTACCTGCTAATGAAAATGCAACATTGCTTGATATGTCACCCATTTCAGGAGTTGGTGGTTCTTCGAATGTTAATTCTTCATCTAACTTTACTCTGAGTTTTGTTAAAGCTTCTTCTATACTTTCGCTTAGTTCTTTTTTTAGTTTTGAATACATCTTTTGCCTCCTTTTATTTTATAATCCTCTAAACCATAATGTAATATAACCTATTTTAGGAATTATGAGAAGTGAATTTCCTATTGTTATTACTTTTGATTTTACTTGACTAGGAGATACTGGTTCGGGATCTTGAACTTCATTATTATCTCCCTTGATAATATAATAATTTGAACCATTTATTTGTCGTACCTCTATTACCCTATGTATTACTGGTTCTGAATACCATGTTGCATCATATACAACAACATCACCAACACGAACATCAGTATATGGATTAAATTCTTGTATACCATATGTATTTACATTTTGTGTAGCAACTATATCTCCCCTATAGAATGCAGGTTCCATACTACCTGATACTACTACACTTAGATGGGAAGATAATATTAATGCCACAATTAATATTAGTGCATAACTTAATATTTCACGGGCAAGACTTGTATTGGATGTTTTTTCATTGGCTTGTTTTTCTTGTTGTTTTTTCTTTTTATCCCTGTTTTTACGTTTTTTAGACAAGAATTCACCTCCATATAATTCATTTATTTATTCTATGTTTATTTTAGTACTGCACCTTTATCTGCACTTGTAGCAAGTTTCTGGTACTGTCTTAGCCATCCTTTAAGATCTCTTTTTACTGGTTTGACTTTTGATAATCTTTCACTGATTTCATCATCAGTTAATTCTAGTTTAATACTTCTTTCTTTTACATTGATGGATACTATGTCACCATCTTGTATTGCAGCTATTGGTCCTCCTTCTGCTGCTTCTGGGGATATGTGTCCTATACATGGTCCTCTACTTCCACCAGAGAATCTTCCATCGGTTATGAGTGCTACGTGGAATAATTCCCTTCCCATAATTGCTGCTGTAGGGTTTAACATTTCACGCATTCCAGGGCCACCTTTAGGTCCTTCATATCTTATTACCACTACATCTCCATCTACTATTTTATCATTTTCTATTGCGTTTACACATTCTTCTTCTGAGTTAAATACTTTACATGGACCTGAATGTATGAGCATGTCCTCATTTACAGCCCCTTGTTTAATAACTGAACCATTTGGTGCAATATTTCCATATAATACTGCTATTCCACCTTCTGTTCTTACAGGATTATCTATTGTATGTATAACATCATAGTCTACATCTGTTACTTGTGTTAGATTTTCTTTCACTGTTTTTGATGTGCATGTTATGCAATCAGTATGTAATAGTGATTCTAAGTTTTTCATTACTGCTGGTATTCCACCTGCTGTGTCCACATCTATCATTCTGTTGTTTCCACCAGGTCTTATACTACAGATGTATGGTACTTCGTGACTTAATTTATCGAATAAGTCTATGGTTACATCTAGTCCTCCAACTTCATGTGCTATTGCTGGTATGTGAAGTGTTGTGTTGGTTGATCCTCCTAGTGCTAAGTCTACAATTATTGCGTTTTCGAATGCTTCTTGTGTCATTACATCGGATGGTTTAATGTTGTTTTCTATGAGTGAGAATATTTTTTTGGCTGATTGTTTTGCTATTTCTATTTTTTTCTCACTTACTGCGTGAGCTGTTGCACATCCTGGTAAGCTCATACCGAGTGTTTCTGTTAGGCATGCCATTGTGTTTGCTGTGAATAGTCCTGCACATGATCCTGCTCCTGGGCAAGCACATTTTTCTAATTCATATAAGTCTTCTTCTGACATTTTTCCAGATTGTGTTGCTCCAACTGCTTCTGTTACGTTGATGAAATCTACTGTTTCACCGTGGAATTTACCTGGCATCATTGGACCACCTGTTATTAGTATGGTTGGTATGTTTAGTCTTGCTGCTGCCATTAACATTCCAGGTACTACTTTGTCACATGATGGCATGCATATTAATGCATCAAATTGATGTGCCATTGCCATACTTTCTACTGTGTTTGCTATGATTTCTCTTGATGGTAGTGAGAAATACATTCCTTCATGGTTCATTGCTATTCCATCACAGACTGCCATTGTATCAAATTCAAATGGTACTCCACCTTCTGCTCTTATTACATCTTTGACTTCTTGTACTAAGTCTTTTAGGTGTATGTGTCCTGGTACTATGTCTGTATAACTGTTTGCTATTCCTATGAATGGTTTTTTCATGTCTTCATCGTTTAAACCACATGCTCTTAGTAGTGAACGATGTGATGTTCTGTTTATTCCTTTTTTTATATTGTCACTTCTCATTTTAAACGACCTTTTATAATTTAAATATTATAATTAAGTTAATAAAATAAAGTTAAAATGTATTAATTTTTCATCATTATATAATATATAATATATTAACAATCAATAATAACCTTTTGTAAAATATATAAAATTAATAGAATCAAACAACTAGAAAAATAAGAATAAAAACGATTTTTACACAACAAGAAAAAATAAAAAAACATTGAAATATAGTCATTTTGGAAACATTTTTAATAGATGATTTACATATATTATAATATGGTAGGAAAAAGTAAAATTAATATTTTTAAGAATATGTCTGAAGAAGAATTAATTAAAGCAATTAAGAA
>JAFRKG010000061.1 GCA_017431845.1 Methanosphaera sp.
TAAAATAACTATAATAGATATTAAACAAATAACTATAAACATTATTAGACAATTGATTTAGATGACTGAAAACACACAAACAACAAACAACAATTACTTTGATAATTATGATTTTTTAAATTTCAGCTATAAACAAATACCAAATTTCAAACTATGCAAAAAATTTGGTGGAAAAAACGGAATAGGATTCGAAAGCAACCCCGAAAAAAACGATCAACTTATCGAAGAAATAAACAACGACCCCAATCTTAAAACACAAAAAATACTAAAAGGAAACCCTTCAAACATCATAATCAACGAAAACACATTACATCACTTTAAATTCACAATATGCAAAGACTACATGGAATACCTACCAGGACAAATCGAATCCAAAGAATCCATACAAAACGCAATAAAACTAAGCAGTGACTTCGTATACATATCTCAAGACAACTTTGACTCAGACGTAGTACTGTTAAAAAGAGGTTTTAAAACAAACTACTCAGACTGGACAGCCTACACCAACCACATGACAAGCAACATATACTTCAACATATTATTCGAATACTACAAATTAGGCCTAATAGAAGACTACATAATATTCTACACAGAACCAATAAAAAACTCAGATAACAAGTACATACACCCCTTAAACAGTTCCCCAGACCAAGACACCTATGATTCAGAGATACACGCATATAAAAAAGAAAACATGAAATTTAACAACATTTTTCACAAATTAAACATAATAATAACAGTGAAAGGATACAAAGACATTGACAAAATCCTAGAAAAAATTGAAGAAGAAAAAAGTATTTTATACGATTCAAGAAACGGAATATATGAAAAAGATTTAGAAGGATCCATTGAAGATGAACCAGAGCCTAAAAAAGGTTTACTGGGAAAAGTTAATAATTTTCTAAGTTAAAACATATAACCAAAAATATCAAAAAAAATTTATAGAAAAGTTTTTAACATATCTTAAAGATAAATAATTATAAAGGTCTTATAAAAAAATTATAAGTTTATCAATTTAAAATAAAATTGAAATTATATATAAGGAGACACGATTTTTTATGACATGTACCATTTTAGTTGGTGGACAATGGGGAGACGAAGGTAAAGGTAAATGTATAACCTACTTTTGTACAAAAGACAAACCAGACATCATAGCAAGAGCAGGTGTAGGCCCAAACGCAGGCCACTCCGTAGAATGTGATGGAGAAAAATATGGTTTAAGACTAACCCCATCAGGATTCTTTAACACCGAAGCCAGGTTACTAATAGGAGCAGGAGTGTTAGTAAATCCAGAAGTATTCAAACATGAATTAGAATACTTAAACAAATATACAGTAGAAGGAAGAACCTTCATTGATGCAAACTGTGCAATAATCACAGACAAACACACACAAGCAGATAAAGATTCATCATATTTATCTAAAAAAATCGGAACAACAGGAAGTGGATGTGGACCAGCAAATGCAGATCGTATAAACAGAACAATCGACTATGCAAAAGACATCCCAGAATTAGAAGAATACATAACAGATGTACCATCAGAAGTAAATAAAGCAATAGAAGAAGGTAAAGACGTATTCATAGAAGGATCACAAGGTTTCGGATTATCCTTATACTATGGAACATACCCATTTGTAACTAGTAAAGATACATGCGCCAGTACAGCAGCAGCCGATGTTGGAATAGGTCCAACAAAAGTAGATGAAGTAGTTGTCATATTCAAAGCATATGTAACAAGAGTAGGTGAAGGACCATTCCCAACCGAAATATCACCAGAAGAAGCAGAAAAGATGGGAATTGAAGAATATGGTGTAGTAACCGGCCGTAAAAGAAGAGTTGGATTATTTGACAAAGAATTTGCAAAACGTTCATGTATGATAAATGGTGCTACTCAAATAGCTTTAACATGTATAGACAGATTATACCCTGAATGTGCTAAAGTAAACAAGTATGAAGATTTATCCCAAGAAGCTAGAGATTACATCGAAGATATTGAAAAAGATGTTGGTGTTCCAATCACAATCATATCTACAGGTCCGGACCTTGCAGATACAATCGATTTAAGAAATGAAAAATTATAATCAACATTCCCCACCATTAATAATTTTTTTTTAAAACAAGAAAATGAGACTATTTTTAAATAATTAATTAGAAAAAGAAAAGTTTTGAAATGCTTATTCAGCATCTCTGTACATATGAGCAAAGCTTGGATGATATAATTTGGATTGTTCTCCACTTTGTTGATCTAATACATCACCAACAACAATCATTGCTGTTTTTGTGAAACCAGCATCATGAACTTTTTGTGCAATATTAGAAAGGTTTCCACGAACAATTTCCTGATCAGGCCATGTAGCTTTTTTAACAACAGCAACAGGAGTTTCTTCATCATACTCCTTAAGTAGTTCTGTTACCACATCATCAATCATATGAATACCAAGGAATATGCACATTGTAGCATTATGTGTTGCCAGTTTAGCTAATGCTTCTTTTGATGGCTTAGGTGTTCTACCTTCAGGTCTTGTGATAATAATTGTTTGTGAAACTTCAGGTAAGGTTAACTGTGATTCAAGTGCTGCTGCAGTACCAAATAAGCTGCTTACACCAGGAATAATAGTATACCCAATATTTAATTCCTTTAATTGATTAATTTGCTCAGCTATTGCACCATATATTGCAGGATCTCCTGTATGTACCCTGGCAATAATTTTGTTTTCATCATGAGCATCCTTGATTACATCTATTATTTCATCAAGATTCATAGATGCACTATCATAAATTTTAGCATCATCTTTTGCAATGTCTAATACTGCAGGGTTAACCAGTGAACCTGCATATATTATTACATCAGAATTTTTAATTGCTTCTGCACCTTTTACTGTAATTAATTCAGGATCTCCTGGTCCTGCACCAATGAATATAACTTTACCCTTAAAATCTTCAAAATTCATTATACGTTCTCCATTGTTATATTTTTACTTATATCTTACTCTTTATTTTATTAATAATATAGTTTTATTTAACGGCATTTTATTTTATTTAAACTAATGTTTAAAACGATTCATATAATCAGTCATTACTCCAGATAAGAATAAAACAATTCCCATCAATATTACAAATATACCTATTGCTGAAAGGTATATGTTTGTTGAAAGGCCTGAAGCATTAACTGTTAAATGTATTAATATTCCAAAGAAGAGGATTATTGCCCCTGCTATACCATAATATATTAATGGCCGGTTTAATCTCATCAATTCCAGAACCCTTAATAATACTGATAATCCTTGAATTACCGGATTAGCTCTTGTTGTATTCACATCATAACGTACTGTAATTTCAACTTCAAGTATTCTTAAATTATTTTCTGATGCTTCGATTAACATATCACTTTCTATTCCGAAGCCTTCAGGATCAAAGTTAAAATATTTGAAGCATTTTGATGAAAATGCTCTGAAACCACTCTGAGAATCTGTTAGTTTTACTCCTGAAGCAATATTTGTTGCTGTGTCTAGTACGGTTTGTCCTACTCTACGATATTTTGGAGTGGAAGTATCCTGACCGTTCAAGTATCTGCTCCCATTTACTAAATCTGCTTCATCGTCTTCTATTGGTTTTATTAATAATGGTATTTCTGATGGGTTGTGTTGACCATCCGCATCTATCGTTACTATAATATCATAATCCTTTGCATATGCAAAACCTGTTTTTAAAGCAACACCCTTCCCCTGATTAATTTTATGACGTAACACTGTTGCACCGGCAATTTCAGACACTTCTGCTGTTCTGTCAGTACTTCCATCATCTATGACAATTACTTCATCAGCATATCTTTCAGATAATAGAATCATACTTGCAATTGCTACCTCTTCATTATATGCAGGCAATAATACTGCTACTTTAGTCAAATTTTACAACCCCAATAAAAAAAAGTATTCATTATAATATATTAGTATTTATATTGTAGGAAATTATTATATCTATGTTTTTTGAAATGATATTTTGAAAAATAATATTTAAAAATAAAGGATTTGTTAAAAAAAAGGTTGTTGAGTAGGATAGTTTATTCTAATCGGTAATACCATTTCATCCAGTCTACTGTTTTTTGTATTCCTTCTTTTGGTTTTACTTTTGGATCATGTTTCAAGTCTTTTATTGATTTTGAGAAGTCTATTGTTTTTATTTTTGTTGTGAATGGTTCTGCTTCTTTGTATGTTACTAAGTTGTCATCGCATCCTACTGCATCCAGTACTAGGTCAGAGTATTCTTTGATGTCCATTTCCCAGTCTTGGTTTCCTCCTATGTTGTATGCTTCTCCTGGTTTGAAGTTGTCTACTATGTTTGCGAATGTTGTTGCTGTGTCGCCGACGTAGTCTATGATTCTTTTGTGTCCTTCGTATACCGTGTATGGTTTGTTGTGTAGTGCTAGGTATATGAATTTTGGTATGAATCCTCTGTATGGTGTGTATCTTTCGCCTGGTCCGTAACAGTTTACTGGTCGTACTCGTACTGTTTCTGTGCCGAACATTTTTGCTGAGTTCATGCACATTAGTTCTCCGTCCCATTTGCTTATTGCGTAGTCGTTCATTTGGTATGTGTCTTTTATTGGATTGTTTTCCATTACGTCTTCGGACATTTTTCCTGTGTAGTCTCCGTATACTTCTGCTGATGAGAAGAATATCATTCTGAATTTGTTTTTTTCTTGTAGGCGTAGCATGTTTTTGGTTCCGATGACGTTGGTTTGCCATAGGTTTTCGTAGTATGCTTCTCCGTTCCATCTTCCGTATTCTGCTGCTAGGTGATATACGTAATCGAAGGGTCCGTTTTCTTCGAATGTTCTTTCTAGTTGTCTGTAGTATCGTACATCTGTACGTACATAGTTTTCTCTGTCGTTGTTGAGTAAGTCTGCTGCTATTACTTCATGTCCTCTTTTTTGTAGTTCGTTTACAAGATTTGTTCCTATAAATCCTGCTCCACCTGTTACTAATATTCTTTTTGTTTCCATTAATTTTAACCCCAAAAAAAGTAATATATTAAGATATATAATTAATTATATTAATATTTTAATAGGATATTTTTTTATTATTTGGAGGTTTTGTTTTATGTTTACTATTGGTGCTCATTTATCTATTAATAAGGGTTTTGAGAATATTGGTTTGGAGGCTTTGAGTATTGGTGCTAATACGTTCCAGTTTTTTCCTCGTAGTCCTCGTGGTGGTAAGGCTAAGGCTTTGGATTTTGAGGATATTGAGAAATTTAATTCTTTGGTGAGTGGTTCTGATATTGATGTTGTTTTGGCTCATGCTCCTTATGTTATTAATTTGGCTTCTAAGAGTGAGAAGACTAGGTGTAATGCTTTTGAGATTTTTGAGGATGATTTGGATAGGTTAAGTTATTTGCCTGATAATTTGTATAATTTTCATCCGGGTAGTCATGTTGGTCAGGGTGTTGATGTTGGTATTGAGTTGATTTCTGAGTCTTTGAATAGGTTGATTAGTGAGGATCAGAGTACTGTTGTGTTGCTTGAGACTATGGCTGGTAAGGGTACTGAGATTGGTAGGAGTTTTGATGAGTTGCGTTCTATTATTGATAAGGTTGAGCTTGATGATAAGGTTGGTGTTTGTTTAGATACTTGTCATGTTTTTGATGCTGGTTATGATATTAAAGATGATTTGGATGGTGTTCTTGATGAGTTTGATTCTGTTGTTGGTCTTGATAGGTTGAGGGCTGTTCATTTGAATGATAGTATGTTTGGTTTGGGTAGTCATAAGGATAGGCATGAGAAGATTGGTTGTGGTTTGTTGGGTTTGGATGCTATTGTGGAGATTATTAATCATAGGTGTTTGAGGGATCTTCCTTTTTATTTGGAAACTCCTAATGATGTTGATGGTTATAGGGAGGAGATTAGTTTGTTAAGAGGATTGTATGTTGATTAATCCTCTTATTCTTTTTTTAGTTGTGTTTTGGTTTGTATATTGGTTTTAGTTCGTATATGTGTAAGTAAAACATGATTGGTATCATGATGAATATTGCACTTATTTTTATTATGTTGTTTTTTATTGTGTTTATTATTTTCATGATTATCACCACGTTATTATAATAATTATACCTGTACCCCTATGGGTATAATTGATTATGTCACAATACTATATAAAGGTTCCCACGAAAAAACAAAAAAATGCAAAAAAATAATACAAAAAAAGTAATTAAATTCTTGAATAATAATCAATTATCCTAGACAAATCCTGGATAGCCTCAGAACTATCACCCTTATCAATAGCATCCTTAACACAATGATTCATATGCCCCTCCAAGATAATACTACCAACCCTATTCAATGCAGACTTAGCAGCATTAACCTGCATAAGAACATCCTCACAAGGAACATCCTGCTCAATCATACGATCAATAGCAGCAACCTGACCCTCAATCTTTCTTAAACGTCTATGTAAATTATCAGAATCCATACATTGTTTCATAAATAACACCACACTACTTTTCTATAACTTCATTACCAGAATCCCTACCAACAATAACCTTATCAGCAATACCAGAGAAAATACCATTCTCAAGAACACCCGGAATAGTATTTAATTCTATTTCAAGTTCATAAGGATTTTCAATATTATCAAACTTAGTATCTAAAACAAAATTACCATTATCTGTAATAACAGGACCATCCTTCTGAATACCCATACGAACTTCAGGCTTACCACCCAACTCCATAACAGCATTCTTAACCAATCTTAAAGATTCAGGAATAATCTCAATAGGTACAGGGAATGCACCTAACTTTTCAACAACTTTACTACCATCAACTATGACAACAAATTCATCAGCAGAACTATCCACCAATTTCTCAATAGTATGAGCAGCACCTCCACCCTTAATCAAATCAAGATTAGAATCTACTTCATCAGCACCATCAACAGCAATATCAATATCATGCTCATCAAGAGTAGTGATTTTTATACCAGATTCCCTTGCCAATAATGTAGACTGGAAAGAAGTAGGTATTCCAAGTATATCTAATTCTTCATTCTTTACACGTTCACCCAAATATCTTATAAAATGATGAGTTGTTGAACCAGTACCTAATCCAACTACCTGACCATCCTTAATTAATTCAGATGCTTCTTTACCAACATTTTCTTTCAATATATTACTATCAACCATTGTATTCACCTAATGACTTAATATGACCTCAGTTAAGCTATTTCCATTTTTACAATTAACTTCAGGACCAATCTCTTCTATTTGACACTTATCATCATTATATAAACCTTCAGGATGACAAATATCATAGTTATCACATTCATCCTCACAATCAGGCTTTCGGAAAATTATTGTAGAACCTTTATAAGCTTTTTTAGATTCGACAACAGCCCTTATTGTAGCTGGTTCTACTTCTATTGTTTGAACTGTACCATCCTTATGTAAAGGACATTTATGGGTTACTCTTTTAACATTAGTAATCATATATTTACGTCCTTCTTCCAGATTAAGACAAGTTCTCTTAAATCTACATGATTCACATTTTTTTGAACCACCATTATATGTGAAAACCAATCCTTTTTTTGCTAAACTTGTACCTATTAATGTAATCATAAAACTATTCTCCTAATCTATTACTCCCGTTTTTAA
>JAFRKG010000062.1 GCA_017431845.1 Methanosphaera sp.
AGAGTATTTGAAGAAGCAGAAAATAGACTTCATACAATTAAGGCTGTAATGTTAGAAACATTAAAAAAATAAAAATAGAATAAAGGAGTGAAAAAATGGGAAATTCAAAAAGAGGAAAGAAAAGACCAACAACTTTAACAGCATTTACAATAATTTTAATTTTAACATTTATACTTGCACTAATATCACACGTTTTACCAAAAGCAGCATTTGAAGGAAACATCATAGTAAATGGTAGTGGAGTAATTGGAGCAACACTATCACAAACCCTATTAGCCCCTATCTTAGGCTTTGCAGATGCCATAGATATTGGACTATTTATATTAGTACTAGGAGGATTCCTAAAAATAATCAACCATACTCGAGCAATAGAAACCGGAATTCAAGTATTAATAAAAAAATTACACGGACGAGAATTAGTGTTAATTCCAATATTAATGCTATTATTTTCAATAGGCGGAACAACATATGGAATGTTAGAAGACACAGTAGGATTCTATGCATTACTTGCAGCTGTAATGGTAGCAAGTGGTATGGATACCATAGTATCATCAGCAATCGTATTATTAGGAGCAGGAAGTGGAGTTTTAGGTTCAACAATAAATCCATTCGCCGTAGGTGTAGCAATAAGTGCTCTACCTGATGGGACACCAGTAAACCAAGGAATAATAATTGGTTTAGGAGTAGTACTATGGCTAACGACATTACTAATTTCTATATTATTTGTTACAAATTATGCAAAGAAAGTAATAGCTAAAAAAGGATCAACCTTCCTATCATTGCAAGAACAAAAAGATATGGAAGAAACTTATGGAACAAAATCAACCAAAAAAATCGAAGCGACATTATCTGGAAAACAAAAAATTACTTTATGGCTATTTGCATTAACATTTGTAGTAATGATAATAGGATTTATTCCATGGGAAGATTTTGGAATAGATTTCTTTAGTAAAACAACAGGATGGTTAACAGGTTCACCACTAGGATTATGGTATTTTAATGAAGCAACATTATGGTTCTTAATAATGACAATCATTATTGGAGCAATGAATGGATTAAAAGAACATGAATTTGTAGATATATTTATTGATGGTGCAGATGACATGGTAGGAGTTATATTAATAATAGCTATTGCCAGAGGAACTAGTATTTTAATGAAAGTAACATACTTAGATAATTATATAATAATAAATGCCGCTAAAATGTTACAAAACGTACCAGCATATATATTTGCACCAATGAACTATCTATTACATGTTGGATTATCTGTATTAGTACCATCATCTTCAGGATTAGCAACATTATCTACACCAATAATGGGACCACTTGCTCAAAAAGTAGGATTAAGCGTAGAAGCAACAATTATGGAAATGGTAGCAGCAAACGGACTAGTCAATCATTTCACACCAACTTGTGGTGCCATAATGGGAGGTCTTGCCCTAGCAAAAGTTAACTATACAACATGGTTAAAATGGGTAGGCAAAGTAGTCATGACAATTGCTATAGTAAACATTGTTATATTAACCATTGCTATGGTTATACTATAAAATAAAAAGCACTAGTTACCTAGTGCTTTTTATTTATTCATGTAAATAAAACGTCAAATCATTGTAATAAAA
>JAFRKG010000063.1 GCA_017431845.1 Methanosphaera sp.
AATACCATAAATCATCCCTAAGACAATGATTCGAATTAACAAGGCAGCGGATAAGCTTTCTGACCAGGAGTATCCATATACTCAAAATCAATGTCACTAAAATCAGCACAATTAACAAGTTTTTCAACAAAAAAACAAACAGGATTATCAGGAATCATAGTACGTATATCTGGGGGTAATAAAAATGTTTGACCAATCTTATCTTCCTTTAAAACCATAAAACAACAACTCAATAAATATATTTACTTATATAATATATTTATTATAGGTTATATATAAATATACCTATTAAATAATAGTAAAAATTCAATTAAACTTTAATAATAAAATTATAAATAAAAATAGAAAAAAATATCAAATAATATAGAAATTAAAAAGATTTGAAGTATGAAAAAAATTACTTGAAATTAACTTTGTTGCACAGCCTCTTAAATAATATTCCATCTTCAGATTTGAATCTATGTATATTCATGGTGCAATATTTATTATTGTTATTAGGTTATTATACACAATAAATATAATCATACTTTATAGATAATTCGAAAAATGCTTTATAAAAGTATTTCCATTGTTATTTGAGGTTTCATCAGATCATTCATACAAATCCCTCCATTAAATAAGGAATAAATTGTAATATTATTATTAATACTCAAAAAAGGCAATTACACATAATAAATCTTTAATGAAACTTGAAAACCAGTAAATTATAAAAAGACTAACAAAAAAATGAAAAAAAAATAAGAGCAATGTTTATTAATAGATCCCATATATTAAAAACATCAAATAATGAGGTGAATAATATGGCAAATGCTATTCTAGCAGCAATATTATCCTTTTTAATACCAGGACTAGGACAATTATATGCAGGTGACCTAAGTAAAGCTGTAATGATGTTTGTAATATTTTTAGCTCTTTTCCTCATAGTATCACACATACTTAAAGACTGGATATTCACCATAGTAAACATAGCTTATAGCCTCTATGTTGCATATGAGGCTTATCAATTAGCACAACAATCCTAAAAAAATTTTTTAAAGATAATAACCCCCCCCTCCTTCTTCTTTTAAGTTAAAAATAATGTAAAACACGAAAAAAGAAATAATAATAATTTAAATCACCAAAAAATACTACAATCAATATACATTACCAAATACCCCTCATTACATTTAACAAATTATACCATTACCTGCTCATTAAATTATACCATTAATGTTTGTACTTCTTTTTTAGGAATTAAATGAAAAATATTATCTAATAACTTATTTACCTATTATTCAAATTACTTTTTATAAATAAACTGTTTTCCCTTCTTGATCTTTTTGAGCATATTATTCTCCACTAATTCATTCAAGTCTTTGGTAGCTGTATTTCTCACAATATCAAACATTAACATATACTCTTTAATGGTTATTTCTGTTTTGTCATGAAATCTTAAAAACTCTTTTTGTCTAGTATTTAACCTATTATGAGTAGTGTCAGCCCTAAAAATTACTTCAAAGAATAAACCACTTTCAGCAAATTCTGGTTCATCCAATCCGTATGATTTCATAGCATCTTTCATCCTTTTAATTCCAGTTCCAACATGTTCCATATATTTTGTTTTTGAAAATATGTTACATATTGCTTCATTTCTATGTATTGGCTTATTTTCTTCAAGTTCAGAAATTGTTAACGGATATACTAACCGTCCAGGACTTCTTATTTCAATTCTATCATTATATATGTAAAATATTATTGGGGCAGTAGTTATAGTATAATCCCTATGAGCTAAAGCATTTACAAGTGCTTCACGTATTGCTTCATAGGGGTACTCCTGCATAGTTTTTCGTTCAAAACCTTTAATTTGAGATATGTTAACTAAAGTTTTATTAAAAAATAACTCTGCTTCTTTCAATAATTTTAAAAAAGATAAATTATATTCCGCTTTTTCGAAAGTGTTAATTCCTTCATCATCAAAAAATCTGACCATTTTTACTTGATGTGATATATTAAATTTTGAAATATCTTTAGCAAAAAATAATGCTCCAGCAACATTTAGTCTAAATTCCCCATTTTCATATTCCCCAGCATGTATTGTAGATAATACATTTTTTAAACCTTTTTCATTCCTAATTGTTTCAATCGGTTCATATTCTAAAACATTGAAAAACAAGTCTAAAGCATCCATATCCACATCATCACATGAAGAATTGTGTAATATTTCATAATCAAAAGCTTTATGATTTTTTAGATTTTTATCAATAAAATCTACTAAACTTTTTTTAATTGATAAAATCAATTCATAACGATTTTTAAATTTTTTATAACTATGTATGCTTATCTTTTCTATGAACTTTTCAGTTTTTTCATCCCTAAAATTCACATCTTTTATATAAATCAAAGCATCATTATGTGTTTTGTTATACAAATCATATTCTAATTCAGTTGGAGAGATACCTGATTCCAAAATATTCCCATAATCTGAACCAATTAATCCAATATAAATATCAGAATTAATTACTTCTTCGGAATATAATTTTTCAGGATATAAACCGGATGCAGACTCTTCTTCAAACAGATAAACATTAAAAAACATACTTAAGAAATAATCATTTTCAATTTATTGTTTAAAAAATTTTCTTTCTTGTTCAAATTCTCTTTGAACACTGCTAATAAAAATTCTATATTTCATACTTAAACCTGACAATGTTATTAATGATAATGT
This sequence comes from Methanosphaera sp., assembly GCA_017431845.1. Lineage (GTDB taxonomy): Archaea > Methanobacteriota > Methanobacteria > Methanobacteriales > Methanobacteriaceae > Methanosphaera. The sequence goes on from JAFRKG010000063.1 coordinate 2,705, forward strand.
ATTAAACTAGTTTACACTTGAAATGATAATAAAGTAAGTAAACTAAATCTTAATTTAATATTGTATAATGAAATATATAATTATAACTATTTATTAAATATCTTAAAATCAAGGATATGATTCTATTAAAGTTATGAAAACTAATTTATACTATTTTTATTAGATTTAAAAATTAATTATATGTTTTTGAAAGGTGATTCATTATTAAGAAGGAGTATAAAAAAAATCGAAAAAAATGAGTATAATACTCTAATTTAATAAGACACTATTTGCTTAGAAATAGATATTACCTATTTATAAATAAACTACGAATAATTAAAAAAACCATCAATAAAAAGCAATAAACAATACAAAACCCATAAAAATATAACACACAAATACAAAAAAAATATAGTCAACAAAAATACCCATATGCTCAATCAAAAATTGACAACATTGACAATAACAAGAAAACAAGAACCACAAAAAAAATAAAAACCAAACATATAAAAAGAAATACAGAATAATAAAGTAAACACTTAATAAAAAGCAACAAACAATATCAAACCCACAAAAATATAACACACAAATACAAAAAAAATATAGTCAATAAATATGGCCATATGCTCAATCAAAAATTGATAACGTTGATAATATCAGGAAGAGAATTGTATAAAAAAATATTATTTCAAAAAAAATAGGGTGAATAAGAAAAATAGGTATTCTTATTCACATTTATCTAGGCTATTTTAAAAGTTTGTTCGGTTCCAGTGTACTGATTATAGTATTTATTTGCTTTATAAGTTGGTATTAATGTATTTGTTCCTTTTTTAGCTGTTGTTGTGAGTGTGAATACTCCTTTTGTATCTGTTTTTGCTGTTTTGTTTTTACCATTTATTGTTAGTGTTACTTGACTGTTTCTTAGTACTTTTCCATCCTTGGTTGTTAGTTTTCCAGTGATTGTTACTTTCCGAGTATTGTTTACTTGTTTTGTCCCTGTGATTTTGATTTTCACACTTTGTTTGGTTACAGTGAATATAACTTTTTTAGTGATTTTATTGTAGTTTTTGTTTCCAGGGTAGCTTACTGTGATATTATTGGTTCCTAGTTTATTGATTGTGAGGCTATGATTGTATATTCCTTTACTGTTTGTCTTGGATCTGATGATTTTGCCACTGATGTTTATAGTGATTACTGTGTTTCTTATGATTTTACCGTTTTTATCTGTTAGTTGACCTTTTACATATACTTTGGATCCATATCCTATTTTTTTAGTGGCATTTACTGTTATTTTAAGGTTTTGTTTTATGACTTTGAATGTTGTTTTCTTGGTGATTTTGTTATATACTTTGTTTCCTGGGTGACTTACTGTGAGGTTGTTTACTCCTACTTTTCTTGCTTTTGTAGTGTAAGTGTATACTCCCTTCTTGTCTGTTTTTACTTTTACGCTTTTACCGTTTAATGTGATTTTTATTTTACTGTTTCCTAGGAGTTTTCCGTTTTTGTCTTTGAATACTCCTTTGATTGTGATGTTTTCTGTGTATCTTGTTGTTTTAATCTTGTTGATGGATATTTTTAATGGTATTTTTGCTGTTTTGAATGTTGTTTTTGTTATGTTGTAAGTGTATTTTGTGTTTCCTGCGTATCCTACTGTTAGGTTGTTTGTTCCTATGTTCCATGCTCTTGTATTGTATTTGTATACTCCGTTTTTGTCTGTTTTAACTGTTACTGAATTTTTGTTGATGGTAATTTTTACTTTTGAATTTGCTAAAGCTTTACCGTTTTTATCGGTTAGTTTTCCTGTTACTGTTATGTTATCTTTGTATACTGCTTTTATTTTGTTTATTGTGATGTTAGTTTTTTGTTTTATTGCATTGCATGTTGTTTTTGCAGTGTTTTTGTTGTACCTGTAGCTTCCAGTGTATGTTATTGTTACATTGTTTGTTCCCACTACTCTTGCCTTGGTTGTGTATTTGAATGTTCCATTTTTGTCTGTTTTTATTGTAGCAGTGTTTTTGTTGATTTGTAGTTTGAGTTTTGCTCCTGCGATTATTTTACCGTTTTTGTCTGTTAGTTTTCCTGTGATTGTTAGGTTTTCTGTGTATCTTGTTGTTTTAATATTGTTTATTGTTATTTTTACGTCTTGTTTGTTTACTGTGAATGTTTTGTTTGTGTTTGTTGGGTTGTGGTTTTTGTTTCCAGTGTATGTTATGGTTATGTTGTTTGTTCCGACTTTGTTTACGGTTATTGTGTATTTGTATGTTCCGTTGTTGTCTGTTTTTATTGTTTTTGTGTTGTTGTTTATTGTTATGTTTATTTCGTTGTTTGTTAGTGGTTTGTTTTCTTTGTCTGTTAGTTTTCCTGTGATTGTTACTTTTTCTCCATAGTTGGTTGGTGTGATGTCTTCGATTGTTATTGTTGTGTCTTGTTTTGTTATGTTGTCTTGTGTAGGTTTTGTGTTGTTTCCTGTGTTATTTCCTGTGTTATTACCTGTATTGTTACCTGTACTGTTTCCTGTATTGTTACCTGTACTGTTTCCTGTATTGTTTCCTGTACTGTTTCCTGTATTGTTACCTGTACTGTTTCCTGTATTGTTACCTGTACTGTTTCCTGTACTGTTTCCTGTATTGTTACCTGTACTGTTTCCTGGGATGTTTCCAGTGTTGTTACCTGTATTGTTACCAGTATTGCCTCCAGGGATGTTTCCAGTGTTGTTTCCTTGTGGAGGATTTGTACTGTTTCCTGTAGTGTTTGTATTGTTTATATTGCTTGTGCCATTAGTATTTGTTTGATTGCTTTCTGTTTTGTTTGAATCTGTTGTTGTGTTTTGTGTAATGTTTCTTGTGTTGAATGTTGTTTTTAGGGTAGTTCCTGTTACTTGGTTGTTTCCATCATATATTAGGTTAACATTATTTGTTCCAATAGTGTTTGCTTTGTATGTGATACTGTATACACCATTATTATCTGTATTTGCTGTGTAGTTGTTATTGTTTATTGAGATAATTATTGGTGCTTGTTTAATATTGTTGCCTTTAGCATCTTTTAAAGTACCGGTTATGTTTATTTCATCACCAATTTCGTTGTCTTTTATAGTGTTTACTGTTAGTTGTGATGTTAGTTTGTTTACAGTGAATGTTGTGTTAGTATTGCTTCCAATGTTTTGATCATCTTCAGCAAATGTTACTGTTACATTGTTTACTCCAACTTTTACTACGGTATATGAAATTGAATATTCTCCTTTATCATTTGTTTTTGTTGTGATATTCTTTCCATTTATTTCTATTGTTACAGTTTTATCATTTAATAGTGTGTTATTTGTTGTTAATGTTCCGCTTATTATAACATTATCTGTTACATTTAGATTGTTTATATGATTTACTGTAAGTTGACTTGCACGTTTTGTTACATTAATTTTATAATAACTTAAACCCGGCGCATATTCTTCATTTCCAGGGAATATTACTTTTATGTTAAAGTTTCCTGATTTGTTTAATGTGAGGTTATGTTCAAATATTCCTTCTTCATTCACTGGTAATGTGTAATTGTTGTCATCAAATATTAGTGTTACATTTGTAAGTCCGATAGGTCTATCATATTCAACCCACCCCATTTCTTCAAAGCCTTCAAAATGCCAATAAAGTTTTCCTTTAATATTTAACAGGTCTCCTACCTGATAAGTTGTAACATCATAGTTTAAATCAATATTTGAGTTTTTTCTAGTAGTTACCACATCCATAATAGTATTTAGTTCTGTTGGATAATTTTTCTCATCACCCTCGAATGAGATTTTTATATCTATATTTCCAGCTGCTTCTGGTTTGTATGATAATGAAAATCTTCCTTCTGAATCAGTTGTTGTAGTGAATGTTTCACCCGCTATTTCAATGGATAACTTTGAATTTGGAATATTTCCTTCAAAATTGCTGAGATTACCTGAGATATTTGCAGTCTCACCATAATCTATGTAAATAGAATCATCCAATGTTATGAAAGAGTTTGATACTAAGGCAGTACTGGTTGCATTACCACTTAAGTAGCATTCATCCTCATCAAATTCAAGAAGTATGTTTAATTCTCCTAAGTCTTCCATAGTTGTTTGATAATTATACCTATAACCATTTTCACTTATATTTAGGACTACACTGGTCTTATTATTTATTGTTAATCTTGCTTTATCACCAGGCACATTAAATATAATTTTTAAAATATCACCAGCTTTTACAATATTATCATGAGGATATACTGAAAGCATAGGTATTGCTTTAAATGATTCATATGTTATTGTATCATTTGACGGTTTATACTTTTCATCTCCGAAGAATATTATTGTTGATGTTGCATTACCTACACCAGCCGTAGTTTCAAATGAAAATGTTCCATTTTCAACTGCATTATCCATCATCAAATCATAATCATATACAACAGCAGATTCTATTGGTGTTCCATTAATATCAGTTAATGTTCCTTTAACAAATATTGGTGAATTAAAAGTGATATTCGTATTATATGTTATGTTTTCTATTTTTAGTATAGTTGGTATTCTATCTACAACATTATAATAAAGGTTATTCGTGCAAGTTGGACCATAATCATCATTTTCTTCAAATATCACATCCACATACCTGTATCCTGTTATTGTTTCTGGAATTTCGTAACGGAATGCTCCATTTTCATCTGTTAATGTTTCATATTCCTTGTCATTTATTATTATCTTAATTTTCTGATTTGCTAGTTTAAGAGTATTATCACTAGATAACTTTCCAAGTATAATAGCTCTTTCTCCTACATCTACATAATAATTTTTGACATAAGATTGCAACCCTATTAAATCGCCTTTAATAACTGTAAATTTAGTAGAAGCATATGCTGGTTGATGTGTTTCATTTCCTTCATATAATACGGATATATTATTTTCTCCTAATTTATTGAATGTTATATTAATGTAGTAATAACTTTCTTCACTTACTTTTGTTGTATAATTTTGATTATTATATGTTATGATTACTGTATCACCTATAATTTCTTCTGAAACATAACCAGATATCTGAACAGTATTACCTAATTTCTGGTTATCATTAACAGATATTTCCACAAATACTGGAATTCTATCATCAGCCGCGTAAATTGTATTTGATACGGATGTTGCTTCGTATTTATCATCACCTTCAAATTGTATTAACACCTCATTTGTACCGAATAATATTGTGTGGTTTATTAAAAATTCACCATTTTCATCTGTTTTTGTATAGTATGTATTATTAACTATTGTAATAACTATATCTGCATTGGATATAGGTGTTTCTTCATCTGTTAATCTTCCAGTAATATTAATTATGTCACCTACTTTAACATCACTTATTGCATTAGATGTGATTGTAGTGTATTTTCTATGCACATTAAATGTTGTTTTACTTTTTGTTGGATTTACATAATCATTTCCAGCAAATTCTAGTGTAACATTATTATCTCCCAGAACAGTAGGCGTATAATTATAATTGAAATTACCATTATCATCTGTGCTTATATTACCTATTACATTATTGTTTATTAAAAGAGTTAGATTAACATTTTTAGTGAAATAACCCCCTATTTGGATAGTATCTCCACTTAACACACCATCTATCCATCCTATACTAATTTTCTTATCTGATTTTTCTACTGTGATTGTTCGTGTAGCATTTGTTTTCTTAAACTTATCATTACCATTGAAGAATACCGTTACATTAACTAATCCCACATCATTTACTTGCATTTCAAAGGAATAATGTCCCTCTTCATCAGTAAAACCCTGACCATCATTTATAGGTGCAGATTGAATAGGATTTCCTTCAGAATCTTTTAAAGTTCCTTCAATTCGTATAAAATCACCATACGTAATTTTATCTCCATATACACTAGTGATATTGTCAATAGTTAATACACAATCTGCTTGTTCAACTATTTCAAACCAAGCATTATTACTTGTAGGTGCATATTCTTCAGTACCCTCATAAGTTATACCTACACCACATGATTTTACTTCACTTGTATCATTAAATTCAAATACGAAATCACCATTATCATCAGAAAATACTTCATAAGTATCATCAGAATAGGTTATTACTAATTTCTGATTAGGTATTTTATTATTGTTCTTATCATATAGGTAACCTGTGATAATAGCTGAATCACCCACATTCACATAGTTATCATATTTTATATGCAGGTTGGTTACTTTTTCTTTTATAACTTCAAATACGGAGTATGTTGTTGTTGCTTGATAAGTTTCATTTCCTTCATAAATAATGTTAACTGTGAAATTACCTACTTTTTCAAGATGTAATTCTTGTCCAAAATTCCCATATTCATCTGTAGTAACAGTATAATTTGAACCATCAAATTTTATGATTAATGGAACATTATCTAACCCAAAATTATAATAATATTCTCCTTCTTCATCATAATTTATAGAATATAATGAACCTGTAACATTTATTGAATCACCCATTGTTTGAGTACCAATATAATTTATACCTAAAGATACTTCTTTCCTTGAATCACTTACAGTAAACCCTATATTATCACTACTTGCAGCAGCATAAATATCATCACCATCATATACAGCATACACCACATTATAGCCAGCAAATACTGTTATATAATCAAGTGAGAAAACTCCTTCATCATTAGTTACTGCCGAAAAATTCTCCCCATTAACATGTATATTTACATCAGCATTTTTAACTGGAGTATCCTGCACATCACATAATTTTCCAGTAATATGAACCGTTTCACCTACTTCAACATCACTTATAGGATCAACAATCACCCTAGTAGGACTAATGACCTTGATTGTTCGTGTAGCATTTGATTTCTTATATTTTGAATCTCCGGCAAAGTATACTGTTACATTAGTATCACCTTTACCAATAATAGGCATTGTTAATCTATAATGACCATCTTCAGCATATGCAGAAAACATTTCATCATAATATACCCAGCCAGTAATAGGATTTCCCTCAGAATCTGTAAGAGATCCTTTAATTATTATAGTATTTCCAGATAAAAATTTATCATCATATTCTCCAGTTATATTATCAATTGTTAGTATAGAAGTATCTGTTTGTTCAACAAAGTTAACCCATACTGAAGCATCTACAGGAGCATATTCTTCAGTTCCTTCATAAACCACACTTATCCATGCAGACTTTACATCATCACTTGTTAGGTTAAATAGGAAATCACCATTACCATCAGAATTGATAACATGTTCTTCCTCATCATAACGGATTACAAGTTTTTGGTTAGGAATCCTATTATGTTCCCTATCATATAAGAATCCACTCAGATAAGCCTGTTCTGTGATATTAACATATTCATCTGCTTTAAGGTATATTTCAACTATTTTTCCTTCAACTACTTTAAAAGAAATATATGATATGTAATTATCATAATTTTCTGTTTCATCAATTGTAGTAGTAATCAAGTATTCACCTGGTTCTTCAGGAATTAATTCATATGAGAAACAGTTGTCGGTTATTTTTGTAGTGTAATTAGTATTATTAAAGCTTATTATTACTGTTTTATCCTCATAAGTTGAATCATCCACATATACTTGACCACTTAAATTTACTGATTCCCCTAATTCTATTTTACCATTACTGATACTCACATAACCAGGGAAACTAGTTTTTCTCACATCTACAGAGAAATTATATGTTAAAGGAGTGTATTCATCATTTCCTGTGAATGTTACTGATATATTGTTTGTTCCCAGTGCATTGAATACATATGAACTTGTGTATAATCCTGCCTGGTAAGTTTCCTCTGTTGTTGTTCCAATTTCGTTGTTGAATTTGAATATTACTTCTTGTTGTGTTAGTGGTTCATAGTTTTCATCTGATAGCCTAAATGTGAAGCTGCTTGTTTCATCTATTCTTACCACACCAGGTTCAGAATAGATAGCTAAGTTTGCCTCTTTTTTTGCTGGTCCCACAGGAATGTCTGTTTCGTTAGCACTTTTAGTTGGTTTTTTGTATTTTTTTATTGTTTTATTTGTAGTGCTTATCTTGTTTTCTTCATCATTTTTTATTGTTTTTGTTTCTTGTTTAATATTATTAGTGGATTGGTCTGTAATATGTACAGTATCGTGTGTTATTGTTTCATGAGTTGATATTTTTGTTGAATGATTGTTATTTGTTGCGGATACTGTTGTTATCCCTACCATCACCATAATTAACATTAAAAACAAGAAAATAGTTTTAATAGATTTTTTCTGCATTTTAATCACACTATTTAATTGTTTTTTTATATAAACTAACAGTAAAACCTAAAAATGAATAAAAATGTTCTATTATTAGTTAAGCCTATATCTATCTTATTAAATATATAAAATTATTTAGAAAAGCAGAAATGAATTTATTTAAACCATACACGAAGAATATTAAACAATATAAGCAAATAATTAACTTTAACTAAAAATAATCTAAAAATCAATAATAAAAACAGGACCTGAATGAACATATCAACAAAAAGTATAACTTACAATAAATTAACAAAAAAAATGAAAAAATACCCAATATCATTTTTAGAACATAAAAAAACATTTAATTATAAACAAACCTGTTTCTAACCTTTATATCTCTTTTTAACGATGCAAGTAAGCACTTACACTCAAAAACCTTTATATAAAAACCAATACAAACTAATAAGTAGAGATGGGAAAGAAAAACACCAATCAGAAATATTATATTGTAGTGGTGATGATAATGAACCTGAAAAACATATTAATGATCGGATTAATACTAATAGCTGCAGGCTCACTCATAACAGCAGTAAATGCAGCGCAAGATACAAATATAAATAGAATAAACCTAAAAGTACTAGACGGATTCAACCCACACGAAAGCGACGTAGACACAACACACCGTGACGAAGACGGCCTAGACGTAGAAGACATCGACGGAACAAGAGTAGACAACAAAGTAACACGTGAATACATAAACAGTAACGGTGACAAACTAGAACTAACAGTCGGAGTACTAAACAACGGCAAACCAATACAAACAATAAACGCATACGGCTACACCAAAAAATCAATAAACGGTAAAGACGGATACTTCAAAACCGAGATGGATGATGGAAGACAACAATACAAATTCCAATACCTCCAAGACGGAAAACTAGTAAAAATGGAAGCACCAAACGAAGACAGCATAAGCAAAGTAATGGCATAAAAAGGGATACTCTCCCCTTTTCTCCCTTTTGAACATCAAAGGGGTGTTAATGATGATGACAATATAAACAATAATATAAAATTTAATCCTTTATTGGATGATTACTCCTTCTATATTAAATAATAAATTTAGAAAAATATTTTAAACTTCAGTAAAGTCCCCCTATATTGGAAAGACTAATAAAAATCAAATAACACATAATTAAATCCATAAAAAAAATAGAAGTGGAAATTGAAGTTATGCTTATTAACTTCAATCATATTACTTATTTAAGCTGTTTTAACAGTACTAGTTTTACTATAAGCATTATAACGAGCATTACCAGGATAAGCAAGAGTTACCTTATAAGTACCTTTACTTGCTTTAGTAGTATAAGTGAATGTTCCTGTTTTATCTGTTTTTGCTGTACCCTGTTTACCGTTCAATGTTATTCTTGCTAGACTGTTCATAAGAGCATGTCTGTTACGATCAGTGAAAGTACCACTGATAGTTACTTTACCATTACTGTATTTTACAGTATTGAATGTAATGACAAGATCCTGTTTAGCTACAGTGAATGTTGTCTTAGCAGTTACCTTGTTATAATATTTGTTACCAGCGTATGTTACTGTTAGGTTGTTTTTGTCCATGGTGGTTGCACGTGTTGTTACTTTGTAGTAACCGTTTTTATCGGTTTTTGCCTTGTATGTTTTACCATTAAACTTGAGACTAACTTGACTGTTTGCTATAGCTTTACCATTACCGTCTACTAGTCTTCCACCAACAACTAATGAATCTTTGTATTTAAGTCCATTGCTTACATGATCAACAATCAATAAGAGATTTTGTTTATTTACTTTGAATGTTGTTTTCTTAGATACTTTATTGTAGTATGAATTACCAGCATAAGTTATAGTCACATTATTGGTTCCCATACTTGTTGTTGTGGTTTTATAAGTGAATAAACCATCATTATCTGTTTTAACATTCACCGTTTTACTGTTAATTTGAATGTTTAAGCTTGCTCCATTAACTGCTTTTTTATTACTATCCACTAGTGAACCAGATACTACAACGGAATCCTTATATTTAACAGCACTGATACTGTTAATTTTAAGGGTAGGTGTAGCTTTAATCACGTTGAAAGTAGTTTTAGCACTACTGGTAGTGTATTTATCGGTTGTTATCGAAGTCACAGTAACAATATTATTATCCATAGTATTTGGGGTTATAGTGTAAGTATAAACTCCTTTATTATCTGTTCCAATTAGTATACTGTCTTTGTTGACTGTCACGTTCAAAATACCATATCTGATAGTGTTACCGTCATTATCTTTTAGGGTACCGGTAATTGTGGTGTTTTCTCCATATTTGGCAGTGTTCATGGTATTAATTGTTACTTTTGTGTTTATTGGGGTTGTTAACTGTTTGATCTGGTTGTTTAATGTTGTTATAATCTGGTTTAGTTCTTTGATGAGGTTATTATTGTTTTGTAATGATGTTTCTGCAGTGCTTAATGCCGTGTTTAGTTCTTGTATTTGTTTTTCTTGTTGTGTTGTTTTGTTATTGGCTATGTTTAGGTTATTTTCTAGATTGTTTATGGTTTGTTTTTGATTATTTATTAATGTGTTTAGATTTGTTATGGTGTTTTCTAGGATGTTATTGGTTTTGTTGAGTGCAGATTTTTCTTCTGTTAGTTCTTGTATTTTTTTGTTCATATCTTTAATGTTATTGTTTAGATTGTTTATTTGATTGTTTGCATTATTTAGTGTTGTGTTTAGTTCTTGTATTTGTTTTTCTTGTTGTGTTGTTTTGTTGTTGGCTATGTTTAGGTTATTTTCTAGATCGTTTATGGTTTGTTTTTGGGTGTTTACTGTGTTGTTTAAGTTTTTGTTTGTGTTTTCTAGTTGTTGGTTGGTATTGTTTAAAGTATCAATAGTGGTCTGTTTTTGATTATTTTCTTGTTCTAGTTGATTATTTTTGTTTTGTAATTCTTCAATTGTCTGGGTTAAGTTCTTTATTTTTTCTTCTAATTCTTTTATTGTTGAAGTTTCATTTTCATTATTAATTGTTTCGTTATAAATTGTGGAATTTATAAAAGTATACTCAGTTTCACTGTAAATAGTTTTATCAGAATTATTTATGAAATTAGAATAGTAAATCATTAAAATATTTTTATTGTGTATTGCTCCTCCATACTCACCTGCTGTGTTGTTGTTTAGTGTTGATTGTGTTAGGGTTACTGTTCCATATTCATCGTTGTGTATTGCTCCTCCATACTCACCTGCTGTGTTGTTGTTTAGTGTACTGTTTGTTATGATTATTTTTCCAGAGTTGACTATTGTTCCTCCACTCTCGTTTGCGTTGTTATTGTTTAGTGTACTGTTTGTTATGATTATTTTTCCAGCGTTGTCTATTGTTCCTCCACTCCCGTTTGCGTTGTTGTTGTTTAGTGTGGATTGTGTTATGGTTAGTGTTCCAGTGCTGTATATTGCTCCGCCACCATTTTTTGCTGTGTTGTTGTTTATTATTGTGTTGTGTATGGTTAGGATTTCGGAGTTGTCTATTGCTCCTCCCCATGTTGCGTTGTTGTTGTTTAGTGTACTGTTGGTTATGGTTATGTTTCCATTAGTATTTATTGCTCCTCCCCATGTTGCGTTGTTGTTGTTTAGTGTTGATTGTGTTATGGTTAATGTTCCATATTTATTGTTCTTTATTACCCCTCCACTTTTTGCTGTGTTGTTTTCGAGTGTGGATTGTGTTATGGTTAGTGTTCCAGTGTTGTATATTGCTCCTCCAACTCCATTCAATGCTGTGTTGTTGTTTAGTGTGCAGTTGTGTATGGTTAAATTTGCATGCTCATTATTACATAATGCACCACCATTAAAGTAATATCCTTTTGCGTTGTTGTTGTTTAGTGTACTGTTGGTTATGGTTATGTTTCCATAATTATCTATTGATCCTCCCTTTTTCGCATTGTTGTTGTTTAGTGTACTGTTTATTATAGTTGTGCTTCTATAATTAAGTATTGATCCTCCCTCTTTAGATAATCCATCAGTTCCTTCTGCTGTGTTGTTGTTTATTGTACTGTTTGTTATAATTAATGTTTCTTTGTTTTGTATTGCTCCTCCACCATTTTTTGCTGTGTTGTTTTCGAGTGTGGATTGTGTTATGGTTACTGTTCCATATTCATCGTTGTGTATTGCTCCTCCATACTCACCTGCTGTGTTGTTGTTTAGTGTACTGTTTGTTATGATTAATGTTCCTTTGTTTTGTATTGCTCCTCCTCTCTGTGCATTAAAGTTTAAAAGTCTTATATTTTTTAAATTAAGATTATGCTCTTTTAATATTTCCATAAATTGGTATTTTCCATTACCATCTAATGTAATATTATTTCCGTTAATTGTTAGCGTTCTTGTAGTTCCAACAGTATTCCCCCATACGATATTTCCTGTGGCATTATAATCTCCTGTTTTAAGATTAATAATATGTTCATCCGTATTTGAGGTTTTTGCAGTGTTTATTTCATTTATTAATTCGTCATAATTATTTACTTCTGTTGTTGTTGCTTGTTTCGTGTTTTTCTGTGTTTTTTTGGTGATGTTTTTGTTTTGTATCTTGTTTGGTGTTGTATCTGTTTGTGTTTGGATTGTTGGTGTTTGTTTTGTTATGGTGTTTGTGTCTATGTTGTTTGTGTCGGTTGCACTTATTATTCCTAGTGTTGCGATGAGTACTATTGATATTAGTGCTATGAATATTTTTTTCTTCATCTTTATTTCTCCTGATTGTTTGTGCTATGTATGTATTATTATTGTTATTCTTTTTAATTAATGTTATTATATTATGTCTTTTTTGTGTAGGGTATGTTGAGGTAATAAAATGTATTTTTTATTTTTTTGTGGTACTGTTTGTATTGTAAGGTTTAAGTGTAACGAACTTCTTTTTCTTCGTTATAGTGGAATAAAACGAAGAACAAACCATAAAAATGTTATTAAAAAAAAGTATCTGACCAAAAAATCATCATTTAAAAAAAGAAAAATAGTAAAAAAAATAATTGATAATTATAATCTATTTTACCCTGAAACTAGTTTTAGCACTAGTATTTTTATAGTTGGTACTTCCAGCAAATGTTATTGTTACTTTGTTTGTGCCCTTGGTTGTTGTCTTATAAGTATAAGTGTATACTCCCTTTTTGTTGGTTTTAACTTTTACAGTTTTGCTGTTAATCTTGATTTTTACTAGGCTATTCATAACTGGTGATTTGAGGTTATCAGTTAATTTTCCAGTTATCTTAACTTTTTTGCCTTTGATGACTGTACTTATCTTGTTTACTGTTATCTTGGTTGCACGTGCTACTGTTTTGAAAGTAGTTTTCTTAGTAACTGCCTTGTAGTACTTATTTCCTGAGTATGTTACTGTTACATTATTGGTACCTATCTTGTTTGCTACAACTTTGAGTGCATATATTCCTTTGTTGTTAGTTTTTACTGTGTATGTTTTCTTGTTTACTTTTATTTTTATCTTAGTGTTTTTGATTAGATTTCCTGTTTTATCTTTAAGTTTACCTGTGATTGTTACTTTTTGTTTGTATTGTTTTTGTTTGTATGTTGGTATTGTGAGTTTGGTTGTTCGTTTGGTTACTGTGAATATTGTTTTAGCCGTGCTTGTCTTGTAGTTACTATTTCCTGGGAATGTTATTGTTATATTATTTTTTCCTATGATACTTGCTTTGGTAGTGTATTTGTATACTCCTTTTGTGTCTGTTTTTACTGTCACAGTTTTATCATTGAGTTTTAGTTTTAATTTTGTGTTAGTTATCGTTTTCCCATTTTTATCTGTGAATTTTCCTGTGAGTACTATGTTATCTTTGTATTCTTTATTCGTAATTTTATTTATTGTTATTTTTGTGTTGGTTTGTTTATCATCAAATATATTGTTTTTAATTATTACCTTACCTTCATTTGTATAGATTGTTCCAGAGTATATTGAGGTTTTTGAGTTTGTATTGTTTGTTATTGTAGCATTTGTTTCATTAATAATTGCAGTTCCGTTTGTATAAGCTTTGTTTCTTATAAATGTATTGTTTTCAATATATATTTCGTTGTAAATGGAATCTGAATATATTGCTGCCCCGTTATATTCTGCAGTGTTGTTTTCTAGTATGGACTTAGTAATATTCAAGTTAGAGTTGTAGATTGCTCCACCCCTTGCTGCACTGTTATAGTTTAGTATAGAGTTTACAATTCTTCCACCACAGGATATAGCTCCTCCATTTTGGTTTGCAGCATTATATTGTAATGTAGAATTGATCATATCAAAGTAACTAAATCCAGATATTGCTCCACCATCTTTGTTTGCAGTGTTGTTGTTTAGTGTGGAATTAATAATATCTAAGTACCCCTCTTCGAAATTAATCGCTCCTCCATCCTGTTTTGCGATGTTGTATTGTAGTACGGTGTTATTTATTATTAACGATGGTACTACATAACCATATTGATGAATTGCTCCCCCAACTTGGTTTGCAGTATTGTATTGTAATACTGAATTAATAACTTCTAATGGTCCACAGTTTTGGATTGCTCCTCCACTATTTGTTGCAGTGTTATTTGTTAGTGTACATTTGTTAATGATGAATAGTCCGTCATCACCAAAATATGCGCCTTCATAGCTATAGGCTATTGCTCCCCCCACAGATGCGTTGTTGTTTTTTAGTGTACATTTGTAAATAATCCCTGTTTTAAATGAGCTAGCAATTGCTCCTCCAGCAATGGTTGCCTTGTTGTTGTTTAGTGTGGAATAGTTAATGGTGGTTTTTGCATCAGTATTGATTGCTCCCCCGTTATATGATGAAGTGTTGTTGTTTAAGGTACTGTTGTTTATTGTTAATATTCCTTCGTTAGAGATTGCTCCTCCCCAATCTGTTGCAGTATTGCTGTTTAGTGTGCAGTTGTTTATTGTTAATTTCCCTTTAATGGAAATTGCTCCCCCTCTTTCTTTTGAAGTGTTGTTGTTTAGGGTACTGTTATTTATTGTTAATATTCCCTCCTCGCTACATATTGCTCCTCCATTTTCTGTTGCAAGGTTGTTGTTTAGGGTACTGTTTGTTATGGTTAGGTTTCCCGTGTTGTGTAGTGCTCCGCCGTTACTTGCATTGTTGTTTTTTAGTGTGCTGTTTGTTATGGTTAGTATTCCATTATTACTTATTGCTCCTCCCCTTTTTGCATTACAATTGGTTATTATGATATTTTTTATTGTCACATTATTATTTTTATGGATGCTTAGAAAACTGAAATTGTTGTTACCATTAATATTTTTTCCATTACCATTGAGTATAAGTGTTTTAATTGATTCATTTAATGGTGTTTCACCTTTAAGTTTAATGTTTGAGTTAATATTAACAGTTACTGTGTCATATGTGCTTGTTGTTAGTGCTTCATGTAATGAATTAAAATCAGTGACATTATAAGAGTTGCTTAATCTTTTTGTTGTTTTATTTGTTAATGTTTTCTTTATTTTTTTATTATTGTCTTGTTTTTCTTTTATCACTTTTTGTTCTACTGCTAGTGTATCGGTACTGGTTTGTACGTTTTTTGTTAGTGTATCATGATTATCATTTGTATTGTTGGATACTTCTGCTGCATATGATACACTTAGTAGTAGTAGAATTAATGTGATTAGTAGGATGATTTTGTTTTTATTCATTTTTAATCACCACTTGTCATATTTTATTTAGTATGTGATTTGGTTTGGGTAAAGCAATATTTAAATTTTTAGATATTTTATTTTGTGTTGATAAAAAGAGAAGTTTTTTGGAGTATAATATGTTTAAAAGGTTTGTCCTATTATTCGTTGACTAAAAAAAAGCAGTTAATTTTATGAAAAGTTAGTTTTTAATTAAAATATAGTAAATATTGAATTATAAATTCTATTTTAGGAGAAGTAAACAAAAGTATTTGGGGACGAAGGGTAACCTCCCCATTTAGTGATTATTGTAAATTTTTCTCTGTTGAGAAATTTATTTACATTTAAAAATGAAAAAATCATTTAAACAATGAAAATAACAAAAAAGTAATAATATCGACAATAATAAAGAAAATTCTGAAAATAACGAAATTTAGGTATTTTAAAATTTCCTTTTATGAATAATATTGTTGTTTGTATTATTCACTTTTATTTATTTATTATTTATTTAATATATACTTTTTAATTCACTTAAAATAATAGGAGTACTTTTATATTTGTGAAAAGGGATGGAGATCCTATTTTTTGTGTTTTTTGTTGATTATATGGTCTTTTAAGTTATATGTCTTGTATGTTGTTGATTACTTTGTTGTGGTGTTTTGTGTCTGCACTTTTTTTGTTTAATGGTATCTTGTTATGTGTTTATTGTTTCTAGTATTGTTTGTGTGTGTGTTTTTGGTATTTTTCGTTGTTATTTTATAAAAAAGGTTTTTTTGGGTGGTGTGGATGTTATGTGTTATTTATTGGGCTGTTTTATTGTTTTTGTTCTAGTAGTTTCCGCCTCTTATGATGAGGATTATTAGTATTACTCCGAATATTGCGCTGAATGTGAATCCTACGAATCCAAGTACTGGGTATCCCCATATTTTTAGTTCGGTTTCTATGCCCATTATGAGTGATGATCCCATTAGTAGTGCTGCTGTTATTATGGCTAGTATGACTTCGTTTACTATTCTGGATACTAGTCTGTCGATTGTTGTTAGTTCTGCTTGGTCTATGGATATTTTCAGGTGTCCTTCTTCTACTATGCTGAAGAAGTTTAGTAGTGATTCTGGTAGTCTTTTGGCTAGGTGTTGTATGTCCATGAATGCGGATGTTCCTTTGAGGAATGCTCTTTTTGGGTGTAGTGTGTTTACTATCATTCGTAGTGCGTATGGTTTTACTATTTCTGTTGTGTTGAAGTCTGGGTATAATGATTTTCCTATGTCGTCTATCATTGATAGTGTTCTTATTACCATCATCAGGTCTCGGGGTAGGATTACTCCGTATTCGTTTAGTAGGTCGTTTTCGATTAGTCCTCTTAGTACTCCTGATATGTCATTGAATTGCATTCCATAGTATTGGTCTAATAGTTGCATTATCTCGTATTCTACTTCCTTGTATTCTACTGAGTCTTCTATTATTCCCATGTAGATTAGTTGTTTTGTAAGTAGTTTTGCATCTCCTTCGGATATGAATATGAATAGTTGTGCTAGGTCTTCTCTTAGGTCATTGTCTAAGTGTCCCATCATTCCGAAGTCTACGAATGAGAGTTGGTTGTCTTCTAGTACAAATATGTTTCCTGGGTGTGGGTCTGCATGATAAAATCCGTATAGTAATATTTGTTTGATGAATGAGTCTGCTCCTTGTAGTGCTATTTGTTTTTTGTCATATTTTTCATCGTCTGATTTTAGTACTTTGTTTAAGCTTACTCCGTCTAGGTATTCCATTGTTAGTACTTTTTTGGTGGTGTATTCCATGTGTATTTCTGGTATGTATACTGGATCGTTTTTTAGCAGGTCTCCCAGGTGTATTGCGTTCATTGCCTCGAATTTGTAGTCTATTTCTTTTTTTATGTCTCTTTCAAATACTTCTACTAATCCTGGTAGGTTGTATGATTTTGCTATGTCTAAACTGTTATCTATCCGGTTTGCTATTATTTTCATTATGCGTATGTCACTTTTTAGTGTTTGTTCTAGTCCTGGGTGTTGTACTTTTACTGCTACTTTTTCGTTGTTTATGAGTGCTGTGTGTACTTGTCCTACACTTGCTGATGCTATTGGTTCCTCGCTGAAGTCTTCGAATATTTCATCTATTGGTTTTGAAAATTCTGTTTCTATTATTTCTTTTACTGTTTCGTAATCGTCTATTGGTGCTGATTCTTGTAGGTTGGTTAGTTCTTCTGCTAGTTCAAATCCTATGAGTTCTGGGTATGTGCTTAGTGTTTGTCCTAGTTTGATGAATGTTGTTCCCAGTTCTTCTAGCACATATCTTATTCTTACTGTATAGTCGTTTGGTATTTCTTCTGATATGTCTTCTTTTGAGAATGGTGCTTTGTTTCTGTTTACGATGTATGATGTTAATGATTCGAATCCGTATTTTATGAGTACACGTACTATCTCGTTTATACGTGATATGTCATTTCGTCTGTCTTCGAATATCATTTTTTTCATCACATCTTGGGATTATTGTTTAAAAAAAAAATTGTTTTTTTGGTGGTTATATTATTCTTTTTTTTGGTTTTATAACCCTATGTTTTGTAATAGGAATGTTGCTACTACTACTGCGATTATTAGTATGAGTATTATTATTAGTATTGTTGTTATTCTGCTTGTTATTGAGTTGATGTTTTCGTCTACGTCAAATGATTCGTCGATTAGTTCATCGTCTAGTTTTGTGTTGAATTTGGATTTTATTTCCTCGTCTGCTTCGTTTACTTCTACTTGTGGTTTTGTGGTTTTCTTTTTGATTACTTGGTTTTGGTTTCTTGATTCTTTTATTGAGTTTATTATTGGTGTGTCATTGTCTTCGTTTACTAGTTCTTCCAGGTCTATTTGTTCTGGTTCTGTTTTTGTTGGTGTTACTGCTTTTGGTACTGTTTGTGGTTGTGGTTCTGGTTTTGTTTCTGGTTTTTGTATTGTTGGAATTATTGGTTCTGGTTTTGGTGTTTGGATTGTTGGTTCTTGTTTTATGACTGGTTCTGGTATTTCTTCGAATGTTGCTTGTTTTGGTGTGACTTCTTGTGGTACTATTTTTTGTGTTGGTGCTTCTTCGATTATTGGTGCCTGTTCTACTACTGGTTCAGCTACTGGTTCTGGTACTGGTTCTGCTACTGGTTCTGCTACTGGTTCTGGTACTGGTTCTGGTACTGGTTCTGCTACTTGTTCTACTACTGGTTCTGGTACCTGTTCTACTACTGGTTCTGGTACCTGTTCCACTACTGGTTCTGCTGCTGGTTCCTCAACATGATCTGGTGTTATTACTGGTGATTCATCTTCTAGTGTAAATGAATCATCCACTATAAAATCATCAAATATATCTACAACTTCATCATTTGCTACTACAGCATCTGTTGGAACTTCTTCAGTTACTGTTTCTGTAACTACTGGTTCTTCTACAACAGTTTCTTCTACTACTGGTGCTTCTTGTACTGCTTCTGTTACTACTGGTTCTTCTTGTACTGTTTCTGTTACTACTTGTTGTGTTGTTTGTACTGTTTCTTGTGGTATGGTTTCTTGTATGTTTTCTGTTTTTGTTTCTGGGATTATTACTTCTTCAGGAGTTATTGATGGTTTTGGTATTGTTGGTTTACTTCTTTTTCTTGGTTTTATTGGATTTGCTATTGTTGCTTTTGCTGCTCTTATTCCCTGACTTACATTTTCTTTGAAGTTAGATTCTTTTTTCTCAACTACTTGTAATGAGTCATCTATTTCGCCCATAACTGGTTCTGCTTTTGGTTCAATTCCTGTATTTTTTATTATGATTGATTCTTCATCTATTGGTGCTTCTTGCCATATTACATCTTCTTCTATGGATTCTCCTTTGTCTAGTGCAACTAGAGGATCATATTCTTCTTTTTTAATTTCTTCGTTTACTTTTGCTCCGCATTTAGCACAGAATGCGTCGCCTTCGTTTAGTTGTGACCCGCATTTTTTACAAAACATTTACTCGACTCCTTTTAGTTGTTTAAAATATTGTTAAATGATATGGATAAAATTTATTAAAAAATCTATTACCCTGAACGTTTGTATCCATTTATATTAATGACTGGAATTTTATATTACATATTATTATATTTTTTATAATATTTAAATTCTCATGTTTTTGTTTAAAAAATTAAAAAATAGTATAAATTTCTGATTAATCTAATAAAATAAAGATATTTCATTATCCTACATTATTCAAAAGGGTACATATTCTTTCCTAATCCTACAATAGAAACAAATTATTCATTTATAGAATATAAATCATATCAGTAGTTTAAATGAAATAAATATATACTCCTTACAAAAGAGAACGTGGACAACTCCAATGAATAATTAATTATTATTTTTCTGAAAAAGATAAAAATAGGATATTATATTAAGGAAGTGATTTAATGTATAAATCTATCAAGTAGAGTAAAAATAATCAAATAGCAATACCCCTTAGAGTTTAGAAAATTATTGGATTAAATCAATCATTCATTTTTTTCTTAAATATGATGAAACTCTCCCATAAGACGATAGTACAGCAGCTAATGTGATAAAAAACAGAGAAATTGTTTAAATTTACTCATTTAGCCCCGATTTTAACAAAATAGATTGAATAATAAGAATACATTAATGAAAATAGGATTTTGAAAGAAGAGTATAAAAGGTTAATATATATTATCCTATTACTCTTAGATTTTCTGCAATTACCTTCGGTGTTATACAGGATCCTATTTGTCTTGTTTGACTGTTTAGTGCTGTTGCTGTTTTTATTATGTCAAAGATGTTACCAGATATCATTGCCTTTTTGATTGGATTTTTTATTTCACCATTTTTTATTTCAAATGCATTTCGTGCTTCTACTGAGAAGTCACCAGTTATTGGGTTTGCTGTATGTGCTCCCATTACACTGTTTACTGTTATTGCTTCTTTGATTTCTGTTAGGTCTGTTTTTTCTTTAAAGTCCAGTTGTAAGTTTGTGAATCCGACGTGAGGTACTGAGTTAAATCCGGACCTTGAAGCGTTTGCGGTTGTTTTAACATTTCCTTCTTCCTTGTTTGCATGGTATGTGTCGTAGATGAAACTGTTTAGTACTCCGTCTTTGATTAGTTCTGTTTTTTCTGATGGTGTTCCTTCATCATCAAATTTGGATGATGCGTTTGCTCCTGGTATTGTTGCATCATCATATAATGAGAATGATTCGTTTGCTACTTGTTGTCCTAGTTTGTCTTGGAAGTATGATCTTCCTCTTTGTGTGTTTTCACTGCTTAGTGCTGAGAAGAATGTTCCAAGTAGTCCTGTTAATGCGAAGTAGTCTAGTATTACTGTGGTTGTTCTTGTTTGTGTTGCTTTTCCTCCCCTGGAGTTTTTTGCGAGGCTTGTGGATTCCTGTACTACTCTTTCTATGTCGAGGTCTGTTGTGTGACTTACATCGTATTCGTATGCACTTGAGTATCCTTCATCTTCTGGGGCGTTTAATGATACTGATATTCCTGAGCTTGTCTGTTCTTCTGATACGAATACTCCATTGGAGTTT
Source organism: Methanosphaera sp. (assembly GCA_017431845.1). GTDB lineage: Archaea > Methanobacteriota > Methanobacteria > Methanobacteriales > Methanobacteriaceae > Methanosphaera. The sequence continues at coordinate 24,106 of JAFRKG010000063.1, forward strand.
GCTAGTACTGTTTTTCCTGTTGCTACTTCATATTCTGCTGATGTTGGCTGGCATTCTTCTTCTTTTACCATGCTTATTAGGTTGTTGCATGTTTGTATTGCTTCTTGTAGTGTGATGTCTTCTATTCGTGGGTCATATAGTCCTTTTACTGTTGTGTATTTTTCTGGTTTTTCTATTATTGCGAGGTTTTCGTCGGGATTGTTTAGTTTTGAGTTTTTTATTGCTTGTTGTATTACTTCATCTATCCTGTTTATGTTTGTTGTGTAGGAGAATCCTTGTTGTTGGTTGTTTATTACTCGTACTCCTATCCCTGTTATGTCTTCTTCTTTTGCATAGTTTACTTCATCGTTTAGTACTGATACTTCTGTTGATTTTTCTTGTTCCAGGAATACTTCTGAGTAGTCTACTTGTTTTGTTAGTTTGTTTATTATGTTTTCAACTATATTTTCCATGTTTTTTATTCTCCTACTTTGTGTTTAGTCATCCATCTTGGAGTATCTGTATGCTATGTTACATGTTCCTTCTTTACTTACCATACATGCTCCTATTGGGTGTAGTGGGTTGCATTCTCCGCGGAATAGTTTGCAGTCTTCTGGTCTTGCCATTCCTCTTAGGATTGGTCCGCAGATACATCCTTGTGGCACGTTTTGTGTGTCTGGTAGGTCCATGTCATATTTTTTTCTGGCGTTGTGGTCATCGAATTCTTTTTTGAGTTCGTATATGGAGTTTGGTATTTCTGGGAATCCTCTCCATTCTTTGGTTGTTACTTCGAATACTTCGTCCATTGCTGCTATTGCTTTTACGTTTCCTTCTTCACGTACTGCTCTTTTGTATTCGTTTTGTACTCTTGGGTTGTCTTCTTTTTTCTGTTTTAGTATTAGGTATATTGAGTATAGTATGTCTAGTGGGTTGAATCCTGCTACTGCTTGTGGTATTCCGTAGTCCTCGGATAGGTAATTGAATGGTTTTGTTCCTATTATTGTGCATACGTGTCCTGGTTCTATTAGTCCGTCTAGTTTTACTTCGTCGTGTACTAGGAAGTCTAGTGTTGGTGGTATTAGTCTGTGACTGCTTAGTACTGAGAAGTTTTCTGGTGGATTACTGAGCATTTCGCTTGCAGTGGTTGGTGCTGTTGTTTCAAATCCTGCTGACATGAATACTACGTCGTTGTCTATTTCGTTTGCCAGGTCTACTGCGTTTCCTATTCCGTATACTATTCTTACATCTGCTCCTTCTGCTTTTGCGTCTGCTAATGATTTTTCTGTTCCTGGTACTCTTAGCATGTCTCCGAATATTGTTACTGTTACTCCTTGTTCTGCTAGTGCTACGCATTCGTCTATTTCTCTTGCTGGTACTACACAAACTGGGCATCCTGGTCCTGCTACTATTTCTACTTCTGGTGGTAGCATTGATCTGATACCGTTATACATTATTGTGTGTTCGTGTGATCCGCATACGTGCATAATTTTCATTGGTTGTTTTACTTCGTTGATTTTTTTTATAATATCTTTTGTTAAATTTTTCATTTAAACCAAAAACTCCCTATTATTTCTTTAAATTATTAAATTAATTGAATGACTAGTTTATGTTTTCTTCTTTAATCACTGATAATTATTATTATAATCAATATATTTAAAATGTGGCTTTTAGTATTTTGGTTTAAAATGTAAATATGAGTAGTATCAAAGATAATATTATAATATTTTTAGGAGTAAATAATAATGCACATTAGTGTTGTTGGTTTAGGTGTCGAGGGACAACAGGCAACTATTAGTTTATTAAAAAGAGGCTATGATGTTTATTCTTCAGATATTAACAGGAATATTAACTTACATTTACTAGATAAGGCCAGTATTGATGATGAATTGTTGGATTTGGAAATTGGCAGTCATAATCTTGACAAGATTTATAAGTCTGATGCTGTGAGTGTTAGTCCGAGCCTGTTTAATAAGGAAATTGCACATAACATTATTGATCGTGGCCTGTTTATTAGTGATATTTTTACCAAACATAAAGATATTAAGACCATTGCAGTCACGGGAACTAATGGTAAGACCACCACCAGTCACATGATTTATCAGATACTCTCTGATGCAGGTTATAATGTGGTTCTTGGTGGTAATGGTGGTGGAGGCTTTTCCGGTTATAATGATTTGCTGCTCAGGGCTAATGAGGATGAATATGATTATATGGTTATTGAAGTTTGTGATATGACTCTTGACTTCTGTAATTATGTCTTTGATATTGACCTTGTTGTTGTAACTAATATTGGATTTGATCATATGGATGTTCATCATTCTCTTGAACATTATACTGAGGAAGTCGGATGCTTTATCGAGGACAAAGTAGCAGTTCTTAACAGTAATGATGATAATCTTTTAAAATTAGAAAACACGGGTTCAAAAACGTTATTCTTTGATAGTTATGATGGTGAATTGAACTTGTTTGGAAAATTTAATCTTCAGAATGCTGAGGCTGCAAGAATTGCTTGTTGTGAGCTTGGAATTTCTAATAGCCGAATTATCAAATCTCTTGAATCTTTCACCTCTGTAGAGGGAAGAACTGTTAAACTGGATTATGGTAGCAATGAAATAGTTTCTGGAAAAACTGATAATGTTGATGCACTTAGGGCAGTTATGGATGAAGAACGCTTTGATACTGTGATTATTGGTACTCCGCGTAAACATGAGACTTGCAGGTTTAATATTCTTGATTACATTAAAAAATATTCCCCTGACACTTTAATAATATTCCCAGGACTTGATGATACTACATATGATTATGTTCAGTACCTTAACAAGTTAGGCTATGATAAGGATTTAAGAGTTATTAAAAATATTGAAGACATCATTAAATTTATTGAAACACTGCATAATAAGAAGATTTTTATTGGCGGGAATGGTCAGTCAAAAATAACCCTCATCACCTCCAAACTGGTGAATTAAACCCCATTTTAATCTTTTTTTTAAAATATAAACTATAAATATATAAATAATTAGCAACATAATATATACTAATGAAAAAATTTTAAAATATATTATACATTTTTACGAGGTTAATTAATAAATGGCAAAACTAACAAGTCCTTATTTGTTAATTGGAGTACTGCTTATAACAGTGCTTGCTTCAGGAGTTCTGTGCCATACAATTACAAGTTCAACACCTGTAAATGACGCAGTACTTGTCGAAAATGGATCTACAGTTGTTAAAGGAGATGTACTAGTAGATAATGCTAACATCCGGAAAGAACCTATAGCTTCCAATCCTCTGAACATCCTCAGACCTTTAGGACGAGGAGATGTGGTAACATTTGCAACATCAATAATAACCGGTGCTGCACCAAAAAATGTTATAAAAAATGAAAAATACATAACATCCGACGGACACATATCCGATGAACTAGACGGAATAGGTAAAGCTATAGTTGATGAAAAAGGAGAAATTACTGTCGAAAAGACAAATGAAATCCTTTGGGCACACAAATATTCTGATACCGTAGCAGTTAAAGACGGAGAAAACATTAAATTAGTTAAAAATAATGAAACAATAAACACAGTAGCTATTAACGATATTAATAATGACTCCGTTCCTATCGATTACGTATCAGCAGCCGAACTAAAATCCTGGGCAGAAGATGCTAAAGAAGGTAGTAACATGACAGTAGATTACTATCTTGGAGGATTTAGTGACAACAGACCAGGCGTTCATGGTAAAGATAACATCACACGCCTATTCGGTGAAGACGTTTACAGATACATGCTTGACTACACACCAGGCAACCCTGTACTACTATATGATAATAATGCATCATTAGTTAAAGTAAGTAGTGGAACAAGTTATCTTGAATACCTAGCTGAATATCCTACAGAAATTCGTGCAGCAAATGCCAGAGAATTTGCAAGAGGATGGAATGGTACATTCGTACCAGGAAACAGTACAGCACACGGAAAAGATAGAGTTAGCTTCACATCTATCCCAGAAGCAGAAGCAGCATCAGGTTCAGCTACACACGGTGTATGTCCGGCAGGAAGATCATTAAGAGAAGCATGGTTATCATTAGACAATCCATTACCAGTCGGTATGTCCGGTGACTATGAATCCATTCTCTACGAATACAGGCCAACAATTGATGTGGGCTTAAGTAATGTGAATGATTACCCTGTGATTGTTAAAATGTGGACTACAGGATCTAGTGGAGACACTACCATCCATACTGAAGTCTACCAACTTGTAGATAATTCAACCAGTGTGAACAACACAACAAGTGCAAACAACACTACTGATGTAAGCACAACTTCAGAATAAATAATAAGAAAAAAAAATAAATAGATAATCCCCCCCAAAAACAAACCTTTTTTTTATATAAATTTTTTTTTATGAGTGATATAATATGGATGCTATAGTAACAGCAGCTGGTAAAAACTCCAGAATGATAAATGATTTTAAAAAGATGAACAAGAAACCCGTGCATAAGCTACGCTTAGAACTAAACAATAAGCCGATACTAGTACATACTCTTGAAAAGATATTTGCATCAGAAATAGAAGATGTAACTGTGTGCTTAGGACATCATAAGGAAGAAATACTTAACATACTACGAGAATATTCCCTGGAGGACAAGGTGAATATCAGCATTAATGAAAATCCAAGAGTAGGCCTGTCAAAAACTATTGAAAATGCATTGAAAAACAGACAGGATAAGTATTATTTATATGCAGCAGCAGACCAGCCAACATTAACAACAAAAACAATAAATAATATGATAAAAGTACTAAGAGAATCAGAACACCCCGAGAATACTATAAGTATATTAAGGCGAAGAAAAACTGGAAAACTAGATACGGCCGAGGGACTTGGAATGCCATTCTGCTGTTATGGAAAACTATTATACAGATACATTTATGACAAAGATGATAACCTAAACCCAATACTTAGAGAAATGATTAAGGATAATGTTGAATTCTATGCAATAAAAGAAGAAAACGAACTTGAATTATTAAATATTAATCATTATGAAGAATATCTTAAAATTAAGAAAAAAATGGGATAATTAATAGTTTATTTTATCCAAATGGATATTGATTTTACAAGCTCTGCTAATTAGTGAGTGTCTTATATTTCTTCATCTTGATAATGAATATAAATTAAGAAAAAATAGAATACTGAAATTAAAATTGAATTAAAGTGACCCATAACAATTATCCTAAAAACACGATAATTGTTACACTACCTATTGCTAAAAAAAGGAAGAAAGATAAATTTTTAGAGAATTAATGTATTGCATCAGTTAATTCTTTAATCTTGTTATAGGTATTCTCTGTTTCTTCCACAACTGTTCCTGTGATTACTATGTCTGCACCTGCTTGACTGACTTCCTGTGCATCTTTTGCTGTTCTTATTCCTCCACCTACTATGACTATGAGATTGGTTAATTTTTTTACTTTTACTATGAAGTCTAGTGGTATGTGTGAGTCTGCTCCGGAACCTGCTTCCAGGTAGATTACTCTCATTCCCATGAATTCTGCTGCCATGGAGTATGCTAGTGCCAGGTCTGATTTTTTTCGTGGTACTGGTTTTGCATCACCTACCCATCCTACTGTTCCTCCAGGTTCTATTATGAGGTATCCCATTGGAATTGTTTCTATGCCCATTTTTTTGATGGATGGGGCTGATAATGCTTGTGCTCCTGTTATCCAGTAGGGGTTTGTTGAGTTTAGTAAACTCATGAATAGTATTGCATCTGCATATTTGCTTACTCCACTAATATTTCCTGGAAATAGTACTACTGGTAAGTCCACGTTTTCTTTTAATGCTTTTACTGTGAGGTTTAAATCGTCCTGGTCTGTTATGGAACCACCTACTAGTATGCCGTCACTGTTTGCTCTTTGGGCTTCTTTGGCTATGGTTACTGCTTCTTCTGGTGTTTGTTCGTCGGGATCGATTAGTGTGAAGTGTAATTTATGATCTTTTAAAGTTTCATTAATATAATTTTCAACATTCATTGATATCCTACTCTTTTGTACCTGTTTAAAAATTATTTGTTTGGTTATAATTTAATATTTGAAAGTATTAGTATTTACTTATTATATAGTAGAAATAGTATTGTTGTTTTTTTGGAGCTTAAAAATTTGTTTAAGGAAAAAAAATAAATTGTACTTTGGGTTTAGTACAATTAATTTATCCTCTTGGTTCTTTTGCTTTGAATCTTAAACCAGTGTAACCACATTTCCTACAGGATTTTGCAGTAGCTGGGTTTCTTGCGTTACATTTTAAACAAATTTTAATGTTGAACATTCTGTTTTCAGCTTCTTCAAATTTTGCCATGTTAGTTTCCTCCTAAGAATTCATTTTGTACTTTTACAATTTCAGTACTGTTTTTTGCCTCACTATAGGCTTCTAATAAGTTTTCATTAAGTGAAATGAAATGTGGACCCCATTTAAATGAATTCATTAAATCATGAGCTTCATCCTTATAACCTACAATATATAATGCAGCACTTAATGCTTCAGCACTTGAAAGTATACATGGTTTTCCATAGTTAACAGGGTTTGCTGCTACTAAGAATGGAAGTAACCTGTGATTTTTCTTGGATTTGAAATTAAATGATGAGTTTTTTAATTTCTTCCAGGAACAGTCCAATGCTGACAGTCCATATTTTGTAATTTTATCTCTATCTTCCATAGATACTGCTTTTGTTGCTTCAGCATCTAATATTATTGCATTGTAAGGTATTTTACGCATGTTATGTGTAATGGAGACCTTGTTCTGCTTTTGAAGTTTTATGGATGTGCATCTTTTAGGATCACATTCTCTTGAATGATAAATTACAATTTTAGTCATATTAAACTTTTTTTAATATTTTATTTTATAAATAAAGAATTCTATTAAATATATTATCCTATTAATATTTTAGAATAATATGACTTATTAGAATAGTATTTATTATATATCTATTCCAAACAATAAAAAGATTTCTATAAATTATTATTAACAAGAAGATACAAAGTATATATTAATAAATATTATTCGGATTATCATGATAAATTTAAATATTTATGCTTTATTGGGTGAATTGGTTGTTATTTTACTAATTATTTTACTGATACTGATTAGTATAACATTAATTCTTGGTTTTTACCTTATTCGTAGAAATAAATTAATATTTCCAAACTTATTACTGTTTACTCTTAATTTAACATATCCTACTATTAAAAGATTGCTTCAATTATTACATTTGAATGATTTGATGATTGACCAGATAGGTATTGATCTTAGAAATAATGTTAATAGGAAAAAATTCGGTAAGCTGAATGCTACTGATGTGATTATGGTTTTACCTCATTGTCTTAGGGCTACTAATTGTCCTGCTGTACTGGGAGAATCTGGTATTGAATGTGTTTGTTGTGGCAAATGTTCTATTGGTACTATTAAGAATATTAGTGATAAGAAGGGTCTTGATGTTTACATTGTTCCTGGTTCAACTTTTATTAAAAATGTTGTTAAGAAAAGGCCTTTTAAGGGAGTTATTGGTGTTGCCTGTCCTGTTGATTTAAATCTTGCAATGACTTCTCTGAATTCTTTTAATCCTCAGGGAGTTTATCTTTTAAAGGATGGTTGTATAAATACATTGGTTGATGTAGATGAAGTTATTGAATTAGTTAATCAAACACAACCTACCACAAATTATAAAAAGGAAGATTATGTTTAAACAGTTTTTCTTCCAATACTTCTAGCTTTTTTTGCGTATCTTTGCTTATTATGTAACCTTTTTTCTTTCTCATATGATGTCTCTGAGAAGAAGTACATCCTATTTTTTAATGATTTACCAGCAAGCCTATCATCCACAAATATTGTTTTCAGAGCACTTATTTTTCCGTCCCGTTTTAAATCATCAAAACTGCTGCCCGTAGTTATCAGAAAATTTGTTTGACTTACCTGTTTCATTCTTCCTTCATCATACTCATTTACACCATATTTGAAGCCTTTTGTAAATATCCTGGAGAAATATCCTACAAGTTTTGCAGGTGCATCCATCCAGAATAATGGAAATATGAATGTAAGAATATCTGAATTGTTTATTAATTCCTGTTCATACAGAACATCCTCTGATAATTTATGTGGAATATTGTTGTTTTCTCGAAGATATTCCTCCTCCGATATGTCCGGATTAAATTTAGATGCATATAAGTCAGTTATTGTATACTCTATATCGGCACTCTTTAATCCTTTAATATACTCCTCTTTTATTAGGTAGGTTGTTGACTTTGTACTTGGATGACAGTATATTATATGAACTCTTTTTTTCATACTAATATATTTGTAACTTAAAAATAATAAGGAGTACTTACAAAATATATGTGTAGATTAGTAAGGGGGATAGTTTATGAAAAAGATTGGAGTTACTGTTAAGGGTAATGGTAAACGTTTGGAACATTTTGGTATTTGTGAATATTTTGTTATTTATAAGTATGATGAAAAAAGTCATAATATTGAATACGATAATGTTATCTTCTCTTCAAAAGATCGTAGGCCTGATGGTGAAGAATGGGAAAAATCAGCTGATGCTATCAAGAATTGTGATATTGTTATTTGTGAAAAAATGGGCATGGTTGCTAAGGCTGAAGTTGAAAAGATGGGTATTAAGGTCATCCAGGAAGAGGGTTCTGTTGAAGCAGTCCTTGATGAATTCATTAGCCGACAGAAAAAACGAGATAACATTAAATTCTAACCTCCCACTAAACATATATTTTTTATTTTTGTAGAATTTTAAAAAACATCTTTTTAAAGTTTACTAGATTAGAATTAAATTATATTTTAACAAAATTGACTATACAATTAATATCTATAATTAAAAGAGTAAATCACAACTAATAAAAGAGCATTCACTCTTAGAAATAATTTAGAATAAAATCAATAAAAAATATATTGAAAGGAGAATCTATTATGAAAATAGATGAAAACTGGTTCAAACTATATGAAAAATTATATGGGGAAACATTCAACCGACTAATAACAATAGGAAACAATGAAACCGGATACACCAATTACCCTATACTAAACTTAGAAGAACTAGCAGAAAAAATAAACGAATTTGAAAACACAGAGTTCTACATCAGCCTATACAATTACCTTACAGATGAAAACATTATACGATGGGACAACACCAACATAAACAAATTCGAGGAATATGCAGAGAAAAACTACATACTATTCCGATTCAGACAGGACACATCCGTAATCCAAGAAGAAGTCTCAACATTAAACGAAATCCAAAAATTCATGTTCATAAGAAGATCAATAAACCTTGGATTTAACAAAGAAATAATAATGGAAACACAAAAAACATACAACTTCTTCAAAACACACTTCAACATCAAAGGAATCCTAATGTTCAACGGATACAATGAATGCCTACTTTACTATCCAAAAAAGGATTTAAAACTTAAAAGATCTAGTTTAACATACTATAACCTGTTAAAACTAGTCCAGGAAAAACTAGAACTTAACACACTCATATTTGAAAACATAGAACCATACGCACAACTGGTACCACTACCAGGAACACAAAACAAAAATTCCAGATTATACGTACAGTTATACTACCCAGACTTCTCATACAAGGAAATAATGAAAAATAGTGAGAACAAATACTTTAACACAGAATATTTAACTGAAAATGAATATTCAGACAAATTACATGATTTTATAATAAGCATGGACAAGGAAACTCATGCACATGAAAGGGATTCAAAATATGATTTTGAAGAGATATGGGACAATATCTGATTAAATCAAACATAAGATACCTTTCAGTATACTCTCTTTTTAAACAAAAATTTTTACTCGCCGATAATAGGCAAGTATTTATTATATAAAAAATATAATATTAAAATAAGATATAGACTAGGTCTATGGTAATTTATAATCCAAAAATAATAAACGGATTATTATAAGAAAATATGACAACAAGAAGTCATGCGTATCTAAATTTTTTTATAAAAGACAAACCATGTTTTATTTACCATAACACGACCTGACGGATTCTTTTCAAACTTAATAGATTTAAACATTTTCAATAAAAAAAAAAGTGATTAGAATTGGGAACTAATCAAACATACACAAAAAAAATCCCAAAAAAAATATAACAGCAAAAAAAAAGGAATGAAACATTGCTGTAACATAAATCAAACTAATAACAAAATTACAATAAAAAAAAATATAAGGAGATAATGATATAATGGCAAAAGCAAGAAGACGAGTACGTGACACCTGGAGAGAAAAAACCTGGTACGAAATATTAGCACCAGCAGACTTTGAAGAAGCAAGCTTAGGAACAAGCCCAGCAAGAGAACCAGAAATGCTAGTAGGAAGAAAAATAGAAACCTCAATGCGTGAAATAACCGGCGACTTCAGCAGACAATACGTAAAACTATTCTTCGAAGTAGACCACGTAAGCGGAGAAAGAGCATACACAAAATTCACAGGACACAAAGTAACAACCGACTACACACGTAGTATGATCAGAAGAGGAACCAGCCGTATAGACACAATAACTGATGCAACTACAAAAGACGGACAAAAACTAAACGTACACATGCTAGCAATCACAGTAAAAAGAGCAAAATCATCACAACAAAAACTCATAAGAGAAACAATGCACAGAATGATTATTGAAAATGCAGCAGAAAAGAACTTAGATGAACTCGTAAAAGAAATCATCTCAGGTAAATTTGCATCAAACATATACCACGAAGCAAAGAAAATTTACCCACTCAAAAAAGTTGAAACAATAAAAACAAAAGTACTAAACTAAAAACTTCAACCAATAAAAGGAAAAAAATAAACAATACTTAACCTCCATCCAATTTTCTTTATTTTTACACACAATATATCCAAAGTTATTATATAAATAAAACACAAAAATTATTATATGATACAATTAATATTCCTCATTATTTGTCTAATATTCGGAATCATAGTATACCTAAGCGGAGCCCTAGACCTACTAGGCTCAGCATTTGTAACAATAATTGGAATAGTTATAGTAATACACAGAGGATTTAATTGGCTAGCAATACTTTTACTATTTCTACTTTTAGGCTCAGTTTTCACAAAGTTTAAATCAGATTACAAGAAAAGAATCGGACTTAAACACGAAAAAAGAACAGTACGAAACGTAGTATCCAATGGAATAGTTCCAGTGATAATGGCATTATTCGGAAATTATGCAGGATTCATAGGAGCAATAGCAACAGCAACAGCAGATACTATGGCAAGTGAAATAGGAGTACTAAGCAAACCTATACTAATAACAAGTAGGGAACAAGTAAAACCAGGTACTGACGGAGGAATATCAGTACTCGGAACTACGGCAGGAATAATAGGAGCAACAATAATCGGAATAAGCTCATACATAATAAACGTGTCACCAAACCTGACAAACAGCATAATAATAGCATTAATTGCAGGAACAATAGGATGCTTCGCAGACAGTTTGCTAGGAGCTACACTAGAACGTAGCGGACTATTCAACAACGAACACGTTAACCTATCTGCCACAGTAGTCGGAGCATTAGTTGGTATCATTATAACAAGTATCGGAGTATGATATAAAATGAAAGGAATTATATTTGTAATAGACGGAATGGGAGATCGTCCAGTAAAAGAACTAGACAACAAAACACCACTCGAAGCAGCAAACACACCATACATGAACAAAATGGTAGAAGAAGGAATAACCGGAATAATGGACACAATAAGACCAGGAGTAAGACCAGGCAGTGACACCGCACACCTCACACTACTAGGCTACGACCCATACGAAGTTTACACTGGAAGAGGACCTTTCGAAGCAGCAGGAGTAAACGTTGACGTAAAACCAGGAGACGTAGCATTCAGATGCAACTTCTCAACAGCAGAAGATGACCTCACCGTAACCGACAGACGTGCAGGAAGAATAATGGAAGGAACAGACAAAATCGCAGAAACAATCAACACAATGAAACTAGACGACAACGTAGAAGTAATCTTCAAAGAATCAGACGCACACAGAGCAGTACTAGTACTAAGAGGCGAAGGACTATCCGACCAAATAAGTGACGCAGACCCAAAACATGAAGGAAACAAACCAAAAACAGTGAAAGCATTAGACGACTCAGAAGAAGCAAAATACACCGCAGACCTAGTGAACAAATTCGTAAAACAATCCTACGAACTACTAAAAGACCACCCAGTAAACCAGGAAAGAATAAAAAATGGTGAAAACCCAGCAAACATCGTACTACCAAGAGGAGTAGGAGCAGTACCAAACGTACCATCATTCGAAGAAAAATACGGACTCAAAGGCGTATGCGTAGCAGAAACCGGACTAATCAAAGGAATAGCAAAAATAGCAGGACTCGACATAGTAGACATACCAGGAGCAACAGGAGGAATAAACACAGACATAGAAAGTGTACGTGACTACATAATAAAATACATGAAAGACGACACCTACGACTTCATGCTCATAAACGTTGACGGAGCAGACGAAGCAGGACACGACGGAGACATATTCGGTAAAAGAGACTTCATAGAAAAAATTGATTCAGTGATAATGAAAGAAGTAAGCCAACTTGATGACATCGTACTATTCGTAACAGCAGACCACTCCACACCAGTAGGAGTAGGAGACCATACCGGAGATCCAGTACCAGTATTCATGAAAGCCGACGGATTACGTGTAGATGACATCACAGAATATGGTGAAAGACAAGCAGCAAAAGGTGGCTTATGCCGTATCAGAGGATCAGACGTACTACAAATGATTAGAGATCTGATGAACGTAACCAGCAAATTTGGAGCATAAAACATTACTCTAAACAAATCCTTAACCCCCCATATTTCTTTAGACTATTAATAAAAAATATTATTTTTAAAAGATTCAAACAATTACACTTTCATAGGAGAAAAAAATAGATGACAAACATACCAAAACTATTTGGAACATCAGGAATACGTGGAGAATACCAGAAAGATGTGACACCAGAACTAGCATTAGACGTAGCACGAGCACTAGCAAAATACATTGGAGGATGTGGCAAAAAAGTAGTACTAGGACGTGACACCAGGACCAGTGGAAAAATACTAGAAAACATCATGTCTGCAGGACTACAGGAATGTGGTTGTGACGTATTACTACTAGGAATGGTTCCAACACCAACAGTAGGATATGCCACACTAAAAAAAGGTGCAGATGCAGGTATAATGATCACAGCCTCACACAACCCATCAAAGTACAATGGTATAAAATTATGGAATGCAGACGGACTAGCCTATAAACAAAACCAGGAAAGAGAAATTGAAAGAATCGTCTACGAACAAGACTTTGAAAAGGTAGGATGGGACAAAGTAGGTAAAGAATATGACATCACACCATTTAAGGACGAATACGTGGATGATATCATAAAAGTATCAGGTATAAACCCGGAAAAACCATTGAAAGTAGTTGTTGACTGTGCAAGTGGTGCTGGTTCAGAACTATCACCAGAAGCACTTAGACGAGCAGGAATGGAAGTAATAACACTTAACGCACAACCAGACGGATTCTTCCCAGGACGTAACCCAGAACCAAACAGTGCAAACCTTCAAGAACTCATGAAAACAGTGAAAGTATTAGGCGCAGATGTGGGACTAGCACATGACGGTGACGCCGACCGTATGATAGCAATCGACGAAAAAGGTAACATATCCGACTTCGATAAACTACTAACAGTCATTGCCAAAGAATTCGGAGGAACAGTAGTAACTACAGTTGATGCATCAGCATGTCTAGATACTGAGATGAAAAAACTTGGAGGCAAAGTATTACGCACACCAGTAGGAGATGTTCACGTAGCCGAATCCATCAATGAAAACAATGCAACATTCGGTGGAGAACCAAGTGGAACATGGCTTCACCCAGACTTCTGCATGTGCCCAGACGGACTACTATCCGGTTTAAGAATAGTAAGATGTATCCAAAAAAATGGAAAACTATCAGAACAATTAGATGCCATTGAAAGTTATCCAACAATACGTGAAAAGATAACATGCAGTAATGATAAAAAAGAAAGTGTTATGAAAACTGTTGAAAAATCATTTGTCGACGAATTCAATGATGTGGAAGAAGTATTGACAATTGATGGAGTCCGACTATCATTTACTGATGGAAGCTGGGTATTGGTTAGACCATCAGGTACCGAACCATACGTTAGAATCACAGCTGAAGGAAAAACACAAGAACACTTAGATAAAATCAATGAAGTTTCAACAAAATTCCTTGAAAAACATATATAATCCCCCACTAACCCCAATTACTTTTTATGAAAATTGTGTTAAATACCAAATAATTATATAATTTTTCTACACCTATGATTATATAGTGATACTATGATTTATACCATTGATGAAATTAGAAAAAAAGCTGTTCCTATTGCTAAAGCATTTGATGTGGATAGTTTAAGTTTGTTTGGATCATATGCTAGAGGTGAAGCAACTGAAGAAAGTGATATTGATTTTTATTTTGATAATGGAAGATTACGTGGATTATTACAACATGCAGCATTAATAAACAAATTAGAAGAAGCTTTTGGATGTTCTGTTGATGCTGTTTCAACTGGGATAAATAATCAAGAGTTCATCAAACGTATTAAAAAAGAAGGAATATTATTGTATGAAAAAATCTGATGAATACATGATTGAATTATGTGATAATATTTATTACTTAAAAGACAGATTTGGAGATTCATATAATGATTTAATAACAGATAACGCATACCAATTAACTGTTTCGATGGTTATCATAGATTAGGAGAATCTGTAAATAAATTATCTAAGGAATATTTAGAAAAACATCCACAAATTCCTTGGAGTGATATTGTAGGAATGAGAAATATATTTGCACACAATTATATGGGTATAAACTTCATAGAATTATGGGATACAATGGAAGAAGATATTCCTGAATTACAGAAAATGTTAGAAAGAATATTAGAAAAAGATAATTAAAAAAGAATAATAATTCATATTAGTTAATAACAGTTAAGCATCAATAATTCTATAAAAATCATAGCGTTGATATGGGTTTTTCGGTAATGAATATGTTAGAATCACAGCTGAAGGAAAACACAATACCACTTAGATAAAAATCAATGAAGTTTCAAGAGACTTCCTTGAAAAACATATATAATCCCCCATCAACTCCAATACTATTTTTTTAGGATATGAGTACTTGTCATGATTATCGTTTTGTGTTGGAATTGTTGCTGATTTTTTTTATATTTTTTTTTGTTTCGTTTTACGTTTGTATAACGAATAAAAACAGAATTTGTTACACATACCCCAAAATGAAAAAGAAAACATTACAAAAAGTGACTGCAATGTACTAATACTATATTGCCTAAGTAGTTATATTTCATCATCTGTTAGAAAATCCATTATATTTTTATGTATTATATCTTCAGTTGGTAGTTTCATAGAATCTAAGGTTAAAATATATTTAGGATAACTGTCCCTGATTTTTTTTAATGAACGTAACTCTCTTTGTCTTGTCTTTTCTCCCAGTATACTTTCTGATACTTGAATATAACATATTTTATTAGATTTTTTACATACAAAATCTACTTCAATATCATATATTCTGCCTACTGTTACATCATAATTTCTTCTTAATAATTCAATATAAACTATGCTTTCTAATAAACTACCCATTGATCTTCTAGTTTCATCCCTAAAAAGATAATAAAAACCAGGATCCACCACATAATATTTTTCTAATTCTTTAAAAATTTCTTTACCTACCAAATCTTCATTTTTTGTTTCATATAAAACAAATGCATCTTGTGCATGATGCACATAATTAATTATTGTATTTGAACTTGGCTTCTTTACTACTTTTTCTCCCAGTAATTGTCTATTATTTCTATATATATAATTAATAACATTTGTTGATGAAAATATTTGTCCAGTGTTAGTTATCATATATTCCATTAATTTCATCAATAATTTATTATTTTTTATTTTACTACAATTTAATATATCTTTTAGTATAATAGAATGATATATGTCCTTTAAAGATTCTTTTTTTTCAAATGAATCATATTTAAGTAAACCTGGAAATCCACCATAATTTACGTATTCCCAAAATAATTCCTGTTTTCTTTGTGGAGATAATTCTCCAAATTCTGAATAATAATCTAATATTTCATTATATGAAAACGGATATACTTGTATTGTTTTGTATCTTCCGGATAATAATGTTGCTAATTCTCCAGATAATAACTTTGAATTAGAACCTGTAATATAAATATCTGAATTAAGATCTACTCTAAAAGAAGTTATGCTTTTCTCCCATTTTACAACGGATTGTATTTCATCAAATAATAAATATATTTTTCCGTCCAAATTCTTTGTTAAATCAAAAATATATTTGTTTAATTCTTTATAAGTATAAATATTATCATAAACACTGGATTCAAAGGAAATATAAATTATATTCTCTTCTTTTACTCCAATATTTTTTAGTTCATCCATAATCATTTTTAATATACAAGTTTTTCCAGAACGACGAATTCCAGTAATTATTTTAACATCTTCTGAATCAATTAAATTTCGTATACGTTTTAAATATAATTCTCTTTTAACTATCAAAATAACCACTTTGAATATTTCATAATATTAATATATATTATACATCATATCAATATTTTATTTCAGAAAATTAAATTCCTAAAAAAATTAAAAATATAATTACAGAAAATTAAATTCCTAAAAAATCGAGAAAAAAATATATGTGATGATGAAATATTTTGATTTAGAAAGTTCCTCCACATCCACTACCAAATCATTCACCATCACTGCTTACAACAGCTGACAAAGTACTACCATAACCAGATGTTTATAACCTGTTAACGGATGTGTTTACACATTTAAACTATTATACATCAAGTAAGATCCAAGCAAAGCTTTACTTAAATTTTTTTTCATGCATTATCCTCATGGTATCACCAAGCATTTGTAACATCATCCTATTTTGGGCTCCACGAAGAGTTTTTTCATTAAAATCATTGGTTCTTACATTACTGTCTAAGATGTATTTTGTTGAAAATTCCTTGTCACCTGTTTTTAAGTTTAGCATCTGACGAATACCTCTTGCCTTATTTGATGCTGTAGATTTTTTGGTTTTGAA
Organism: Methanosphaera sp.; assembly: GCA_017431845.1. Classification (GTDB taxonomy): domain Archaea; phylum Methanobacteriota; class Methanobacteria; order Methanobacteriales; family Methanobacteriaceae; genus Methanosphaera. The sequence continues at coordinate 41,313 of JAFRKG010000063.1, forward strand.
ATATTTGCAGATATCATCAGGTGTAGCATAAGGTTCAAAGTTCTTATCAAACAGATAATTTATTTGGCCAATAGCATACACTATACCACTTGCCCAGTTTTCAAGTTTTCCTCGTTTAAATGGCACATCATGTTTTCTTCCCAATTTATGCACTAATTTTTCACATAATGCTTTATATTCTGAGTTTAGTTCAGCATCACAAAATGCGTTAGTCATTTCAATTAATTTCTTCTCTTTTTCTTTAATTTTATCAGACATAATATCACTTCCTATATTAATGGGATATTGTAGAGTATTGTTAGGAACTTATTTTTTTTAACTAATTTTGTTAGTCCCAACCTATTTGTTAATATATTATAGGGTTGTAGTTATTTATAATCTTAATCTTAACAGTTTTTTCAGTTCATCATTTGTCAGTTCAGTGATGAATGTTTTATCCGTACTGATTGTTTTGTTTGCCAGGTCTATCTTGTTTTTAACCATTTGATCAATGCTTTCTTCAAGTGTTCCTTTTGCAATGAAACGGTATACCATCACATCATTTTCTTGTCCTATACGATGAACACGGTCAGTTGCCTGGTTTTCCACTGCAGGATTCCACCATAAATCATAATGAATGACATTTTGTGCGGCGGTTAAGTTTAATCCTGTTCCACCGGTTTTAAGAGTTGCAACCAATATCTTGTAATCAGGATTTTCCTGGAAAGTGTCGATGATTCGGGATTTTTCTTTTCGTGAGAGTGTACCATGTAAAAACAGTACTTCTGTCTTGAATTTTCTTGAAATTAATTCTTTTATTATTTTACCCATTTCTACATATTGTGTGAATATGAGAACTTTTTCATCCATATCCAGGATATTTTCCAGCAGATTAGCCAATAATTCCATTTTACCGGATTCATTGATTTTCATCTTTTCAGATTTTAGGTATTGTGCTGGATGATTACATGTTTGCTTTAATGCGGTTATTAATTTTAGAATACTTCCTTTTCTTTCAATACCTTTTGTGTCGATTATTTTTTCGAAATTACCTTTTAATAGGTTATTGTATAAGTGTACCTGTTTTTTTGTGAGGCTGCAGTAGATATCGTTAACAAACTTTTCTGGTAGTTCATTTCTGATTTCATCATCACTTTTTAGTCTTCTCATAACAAAGGGTTTGGCTATTGTTTTAAGATTGTTTAATGTTTCTTCATCACCTAATTTTTCAATCGGAGTAACATATTTTGTTTTAAAATCTTCTAAGCTGGACAGGTATCCTTTATTAACAAAATCAAATATTGACCAGTAGTCTGTTAATCTGTTTTCTACTGGTGTACCTGTTAATGCTATTTTATTGAATGCGTATACTTCTTTGATTGCAATTGTTTGTTGTGTGCTTGGGTTTTTAATGTTTTGAGCTTCATCCAGTACACAGATAAACCATAAATCATTTACAAACATTTCTAAATCAGAGCGTATTATTGCATAGGATGTTAATATGATATCGTAATGTTGTGTGGGAAAAATTCTGTTTGTTCCATGGTATATATAATATGATAATTCTGGTGTGAATTTCTCTATTTCTCTCTGCCAGTTTGATAGTAATGTTGGTGGAACAATTATTAATGATGTGTTTGATTCTAATTGATTGTTTTCCTTAAAGTATAGGATGGCTGCTAATACCTGTAATGTCTTACCCAGTCCCATGTCATCTGCGAGGATGCTTCCGAAACCGCTTTTAATGTTCTGTATTAGCCATGAATAACCTATCTTCTGGTAGGGTCTTAACTTTCCCTTCAATGATTGTGGTTGTTCATAGATATTTGATGTTTTAATTAATTTCTTAAAATTTTCACTTAATTTAAATTTTAAGCCAATATATTCTTCGAGGATTGCGTACTGTAGTATTTCATTGCTTTCATCTTTTTGTAGAAGTGTCCATGTGTATTGTTTTATATGACGGAATGATGGTCCGTCAACGAGGTAAATTTTATCTTCTATTTTTATGAGTTCATTCATATCATCTGTAATTGCATCAAAATCTTTTAGCTTGATTTCAGTATCTTCCAATCTTATTTTCCAATAGTAATATTTTTTAAGCTTCTTTAATTGAAAATCATCTGTTTTAGTCTTGATATCTAAAATCAGGTCTATTTTGCTCCTGATAATTTGGAATGGTTTGTTTAATTTGACGTTGATGAGGGGCAGTAAATCTATTATGTTATTGTGGAAGATTATGAAATCTTTGTTTTTTAATCTGATTTTTTCGTATATTGTGTTTTTAATTTTATAATAGTTGAATAAATCATATATTTTACTGATATTTTTAAGTTCATCGAGGTTAGCCTCTGTTATGTTTTTAATAGTGTCTTTTTCTCTTATTTTTATTTCAATACAGAAATTGTCATCGATGAACATTTCATAGTAGTATGTTTGTTCATTTAAATAGAATACTGATAGTTGTTTTGATATGTTCTCAGCAGTAATCTGATATCGGTCATTTTCCCTGTTTAATTTCTCTCCGGTGAATAATTTAAAGACAACATTACTGATATATGGATAGTCTTTAATTTGATTTTTTTGAACTGTGTATGTTATTAAAGCATTCATGAACAAACTGATTAATATTATGACCTGATTTTGATTTGAAAGAGGTTCATTATTTAGGGTAACCAGATTATCCGGACATTTACCATAATATTTTTTACAATAGTTTATGACATTGCTACTATAGAATGATGGAATCCAACGAATATTATATGATTTTCTTGTTTTAAAAATTTCGGGCATAATCGAATAATTACGGACTAATGTATATGTTAATTCCAGTAACTGCCTTAAAAAGATTATTTTATCATTACACTTTATACGTGTAATGTTTATTTCATTTAAGAAAGTGAATAATTTCTGCGAATTATTGAACTGATCAGTATTGGTTATGTTGTAATCATCATCAATATTTATATTTACATCGCTTTTAACATCCCACTTTTCAAGGAGATGCTTGTCCTTTTCTTCTATTGATTTAAACTCCACCATATCTTCATTATCATAATCCACATATAATGTGGTCATGTTATTTTTTGTTATATTATTAATTTCCTCGTTTAATAATTCGAACAATTCATTATATATAAAATCAAAACTGGTATTAGGGTTTTCCATGTTTTTTAGTAATACCTTGTTTGCATCATGCAAGTTGATTAAGTTTACATCATCATTTACTGTTTTAAATTTAAATTCCAGAATATCATCCAATGTTTTAACAGGGTATGTGATTGTCCGGGTTAAATTTAATCCTCTGATTTTAAATATTAGAAAATTATTTTTCATCAAACGTTTATTGAATTCCTTTAGAATAGATAAAACATCAATTAAATTCTCTTCTTCATCATCATATGAACATTCTATTTCAAGTTCATCCAGAGATTCCGGTAAAATTTTAATTTCTGTTCTTAGTAAATCGTCTGGTAAAGTCTTGTTTATAATCTTAAACCTGTTAATGGGGTTTTCATCTATAATCTTATTTAACTTTTCTAGCTCATCATCATTAAATGTTTTGAATTTAATTTTAATCCTGTTACTATCATATTTTCCATGACTGATATACCCGCTCAGAACATTCTCCTTAATCTTAACATTATGTATGTTCTTGTAGGCATGTAACTCCTTATTATGATCATACAGGTAATAATAGTCATATTTTTCCTTAAAATATTGTTTAGAAAAGTTTTCAAACCAGTCCATCATAATATCACATCCCCCCATATCCTCATTATATAATTAATAAACTGTTTACATTATGGCTAATAATCATTTAATTATAATTTATTCTAGATATAATCATATATTTGTATATTCCAAATATTAACCATTCAATGTCCAAAACCCTATTTTATTTTTAAAAAACTTCCCGATGAAACTCAATGCTGTCAACTTAATTTTTGATTTGTTTTGTTTGATAATGTTTTTTCTATGAAAAAAAAAAATATTTTGTTTAAAAGCTTCTTCTTAGATTGTATGGGTATTTTACGTGTCTTTTGGTTTTTCTGTTTGTTGAAGGTC
>JAFRKG010000002.1 GCA_017431845.1 Methanosphaera sp.
ACAGAATCATTCACAGTAACATTAGTAGCATTAAGGCTTACAGTGGTTTGGGTACTTCCAAGTACCTTGAGTAAAACAGCTTTGGAAACTGAAGCGTTATAATATCCCTCGTCCATAAAAGCGACACTGACATTGAACTGACCTGCGTGTGAAGGTTTAAACTCATAAGTTGAGTCTATATCCACAGTAGTTTCCTTTTCCCCATTAATGTAAATATCAACGGTGCCGGCAACAGAATAACCCATATAAGTTACAGACGGCTTTATAACAACAGTATCATTAATATTCACACTGCTTGGACTTACAGTTACATCAGATACGGTAACCCTATCTCGAGTAATGTTAATATTGATCACATTTCCTTCATTATTTGTTATTACTATATTACCGATGCAATTTTCCTCATAATAGATTGCAGTATTCTTTTCAGTATACAATTTATTAGAATCAATAACCAAATCAAAAGGATATAGTGTTTTTTTAGTTTTTAAAAGTGCAATACAATAGTCTGTGGAATTAATAAAGTTGTTTGATATTGTTATATTTGTATAGGCTCCCTGAACGTAAAGTCCATAATTGGATATATTATTTAGTGTGTTGTTTGTAAAATTAATATTGTTTTGTGCTAAATAAACACCATTTCCTTCAATATTATTTATACTGTTATTATAAACCAAGGAGTCCCCACCAACAAAAACGGCAGAACCTCCAGATTTTATATGACAATTATAAACGATATTGTGTTTTACAATTGAGTTTCCAAGTGCACGAATTGCATTATCTCCACCATCCTCCTCTGTATCTCCACTATACCATGTTCCCTTAATGTCATGAACGATATTTCCACTTATGTTGTTTCCGGTCGACTCAGTGCTTATTCCCCGGTATGCATTGTAAACTGTATTGTTAAATATCTGATTGTTTGAACCCATTATCTGTACTGCATAACAGAATGAGGAAGGCAGAGGAGTTTTTCCATCCTCATCAAGTTCCCATTCCACACCTCTCACACTGTGAACAGTATTGTTGAATATATAATTGTATGAATTCGGCAGATTCACTCCATATCCACTTAGATAAATTCCATTTGAATCGTTTACAATAACATTATTGGAGGATATGTTGTTATATGAAGAACCCATCAATAAGATTCCGGAAGGATGAGGCCGACCATTCTCAAAAGCTGTGGTTCTTACATCATTAAAGAAAATATTGGAGTTGCTTACATTATATAAGGAAACTCCATAAGATCCTGAACCAGAGGAAAATATATTGTTGTTTATTATTGAAACATTAGTCACATTATTAATGTTTAAAACAGGAGCATTTAAACGTGTGGTGTTAATGTTTAGATTGGAGATAACACTTCCATCACTGCCTGTAACTAATATAATGCTACAGTCCACCAATTGGGCATTTGAACTGCTTGTTAATGTTAATGGGATGTTTATAATAAAGTTCTTGTTTGTAAAAGTACCTGAAAAGTCCAGTGTGTCTCCCGGATTTAAACTGGATGGAATCAGATTGCCTTTTGTAAAGTAAGTTGAATAATCCTTTTCTGTAAAGACTATTGTAGAAGCAAGATTAGAGGACTTTAGTTCTTTATCTGTATCCTTTGAATCCTGAGAGAGATCCAAATCATTATTATCTGTTAAATTAATATCATTTTGAATATTATCATCAGTATTGTAATCATTACACTCAGCAGTGCAATCAACATTAAAATCCTCATTATTGAGGGATAAATCAATACCAGAATCTATATCAGCTTCCAAATCACTGGCATCTGCAGCACTTACGACACCTATAATCAATGTTAATAATATGAATAAGCTTAGTATAGGAATGAATTTTTTAAAGTTCATACATTTCTAACCTCCGTTAGAATAATAAATTGAAATAAATTATTTATAACTATAAATGTTTTTAATTATTTTTTAAATTATAATAATAAGTGTTTAAATTGTTTATAAAAATAAAAGAACAATTATTTTAAATCTTTTCTTAAATTATAATAATAACTGTTTAAATTC
>JAFRKG010000064.1 GCA_017431845.1 Methanosphaera sp.
ATCTTTGATTACTACCTAAAAAATAAGAAAATTAAATTAATAATCCAGAATAACAACTAAAATAGAAGATTAGCATATGAAATTATAATTAATTTTAAAAATTTAACTATAATCATCACCCCAATACCTCCAAAAAAACCCGTGAAAAAACGTAACCCATTATTACTTTCCCTTAAATTTAATAATTGAGTTAATCCATCAACTAATGCAGGAATACATAACATAATACCAAATAATACATACTGAGGAGTATAAATAATTGGAACAAAATATGCAAAAATAGTATATGCTATGATTGTAATATAAAATCCAGTACATCTAGCACAAACAGGAAATTGATGACCTCTAATAAAAAAGGATCTTTCAGGTTTTCTATGACATAAATAATTTAGAGGATTCATAATTATCAGTTGTTAAATAATTTACAGTACAATTCTATGGATAAAAAAAATAATACAAGAAAAAAAATGTTATTTTTCTAAAATACCACCTTTTACATAAGGAACAGTATTTGAACCACCAATTTTAGTATCATATGTATATGATCCCTCACAGATTCCATATACAGTTATCCAGTCATCTTCTACAATATTAGTTTCATTTAAATATTCAACATAAACTAATTGACTATAATCACCGCCAACATACATTAATAATGAATTTCCATAAGAACTACTTTCAGAAATTTGCATTACCTTACCACTAACTTTAATATATTCTCCAACATATTTATCAGGATTTTTATTTATTTCCTTATAATTAATTTCTTTACATTTAGCTTTATCGGAAGATGTAAATGAAAAGCTAGGAGTACTAGAATAATTAGTATCAGAAGGTAATGATCCTTGATCAGATGCACCACCACCAAAAGCAGCTAAAATCAATACTCCTATACAACAAAGGATAAGAATACCACCAACAACCTTTACTGGAGTAGATAAATTAGATATCTTATCCTTTATGGATTCATTTTGCTGACCATTATAATTATTTTGATTAAAATTATTTCTCTCATGGTTATTAAAATTTTGATTATTATCTTGTTTAGGAGACATATTTTGACTTAAATTATTTGTATTTGTATTTGTTTCAAATGCACTACCACAGTTGGAACAAAACTTACTTTCATCAGAATTCATCTCACCACAATTAGAACATTTAATCATTTCTTTCACCTATTTTAATTAAGTTAATTATTAATTAAATATATCTTCCAAATATCTATTATATTTTAGGGAAAGAATGCTTATCAAACTAAGAATTGTTATTGAATGCTTTGATTCTTAATTTTTTCATCCCCAAGGCATGTTTCTTATTTTCCAGGAAATTAATGTTAATGTATAGTTTAAGTCAAAAAGAATTCTTATCAATAAACATATCTAATTTATCATCACTAATACTCGTATCACAAGTTTCTATTAATTTAATACCACAATAATAAAAAAAACCATTAACACTTAACAGTAGCACATACTGAACAGTTCATATGGACTAAACATAAACATTATTTTGATAAAACTTTAAATACACAATCTTTAGAAGACATAATTATTAATATTAAAAAATATAATATCTGATTAGTAATCATTGAGGTAATACCATGAATAAATGGATGCAAAAAAAGGAAGATATTAAGAAAGTAGGTAATCTTCCATTAGATTTTGGTGAAACTCGGGCAAAAAAATCTATGGAACCATTGAATAACACTATTCATGATATTTTATATGGAGATCAGAAGAAATTAGATTCTTATCACTTTAATGAACATTTTATCAAAAGTGTAAAAGATAGAGAAAAACAAAAATCTATAAAATCAATGATTTAAATCAATTATTCGACTGATTTGACAATATGTATAAAACAACACTTAAAGAAGGTTTTTTAGAAGATATAAGAGGGTGTGCGACAACTCTCAGATATAACTAATTTTTTTTATACTTTAAATCTTTCTATTTTTATTATAATTCAGTGATTTTAATTATTTTTTTTATATATTTTCTGTATTAATTTTTATTTTTAAAAAATAGAATATAATATTAAAATTGAATTAAAGTACCCATAACAATTATCCTAAAACACAATAATTGTCACACTCTCTCACAAAACAATAAAACAGATGTAACTCGTCCTGATTGTATCAAATAAGGATTTCTGCAGAGTTTCACTGATTATAAGAAAATTAAAAATCTTTTAATTTAATAATGATTTTTCCCTGAGCATTATTGCTTTCCATTAGTTCATGTGCTTTGCTGATATCCTCTAAACTAGTGTATACTCTGGATATTTGTGGTTTAATATTGTTATTTATTATATATTCAAATATGTTATCTATAATTTCCTGATTTGGGTAATTGCTGAAAAATGAGGTTAAATATTTTGCATTAGGAACATCTTTAATTGGATCAAAATTTTCAATTAACTCTTTGTTTCCAAGAATTCCTGTTACACAACAAATTCCATGCTTTTTTAATGCTTTAAATGAGTCATTTAATGTTTGTGGACCAACCAATTCTAAAATCTTATCCACACCTTCCAAATAAATTTCTTTCACTTTTTCTGATATGTTACCATCATCAATTAACACATAATCTGCACCTAAACGGGATAACTTATTTGTTCTTTCATTATTTCTTGTTGTGGCTATAATTTTACATCCATATGCTCTTGCTAATTTTAGTGCTGCTATTCCTGTTGCACTTGTAGCTCCACGTATTAATAAAGTATCATGGGAGGATAATTGTAAGCATTCAAATAATGAAGCATAAGCTGTAAAATATGTTTCTGGTATGCTTGCAATTTCTTCAGTATTTAATTTATTCATAACGTTATCTGATATTTTGAACGTGTTTTTTTTGGGTAGTAATGCATATTCCTGATAACTTCCATTAAAGCTTCTTCCCATTCCACCCATTAGGGAAATAACTTTATCACCTACATTAAAATTAGTGTCGGAAGATTTTACTACTGTGCCAACACATTCAATTCCGGGTACTACTGGTAGTTTAATATAATCCTCTTCTGCTTCATATTGTCTTAAAATTATTTCTGAACGATTTATTCCAAAAGCATTTATTTGTACTAATAAGTAACCTTCCTTTAATGTTGGTTTTTTGATGTTAACTACTTTTAATTCATCTGCATTGCAACATTTTTCTAATACTACTGCTTTCATCTTTTATCATACTTCCTTCCAGCATTGTGGGTCTGCCGAGTACATGTTATGTGTTGTTCCATAACTTACTGCTGGACATCCTCTGCAAAATCTTAATAATTCACATTTACTGCATTTTTCAAACTTTTCATATTGCCTGTAATGCTTCATTTGTTCTCCAAAGAATATGTCATATATTTCTTCATCTAATGCATTACCTACTTTACTTTCCATTCTCCGACAGGCATATACATCTCCATTAGGCAATATTGTTATATGTGAATTTCCACAGTTACACCCATCATATATAACATCTTCCTCTAAATCAGAGGGTATTGTGAAGAGGCCTTTTTCGTAGAGGAATAATGTCCATAGATGATCTTTAAGGTTAAAATTGGTATCTGATTTTTCATATTTTTTAAATCTTTCCCAGCATGTTTCTAGTAGGTTATGATATTCTCCGGGTGTCATTTGTGAACTTTTTTCTATGCTTGTTGGACAGTATCTTGCAAAAGAGAATAAATCTGCACCATGCTCTACGACTGTGTCGATAATCCCTGGTATTTCATTGATGTTAATCTTTGAAACCGTGGTCATAATGTTTGCATGTATCCCCGCATTTTTTAGACAAGATATTTTTTCTAGTGTTGTGTTATATGAGCCTTCTTTTCTGAAGTAGTCATGTGTTTCTTTTAATCCATCTAATGATAATTGATAAAATTTGCACCCGTATGAATGTAATTTCTGGCAAACTGTGTCATTTAAATGAAATGGATTGCCCAGTATTCCAAAAGGAATGTTGTTTTCCTTGAATAGTCCTAGAATTTTCCAGAAGTCAGGATGTAGTATTGGGTCACCGCCTGTTAATATAAAGTATGGTCTTCTACCTGTTTTTTCACACATCCTTATACAATTTTGGAATACTTTTTCTATTATAGTATAACTCATTGTTATAATTGGTTTATTGTTTTCTTCTGAGAATATATAACAGTGCTTGCATCGTTGGTCACAATCATCTGTTATATGCCATTGGAAAGCAAAAAATTCTGTCATAAATAATCACATCAAAAAAAAAGATAATTTTGTAAAAAAAAATAGTGTTTTTATTATAATTGTCTTGTGATTATAATCTTTCACTGCCACATGGAACTGTGATTTCTGTATCACAAGCAGTACTTACTTCACCACCACAAGCAGAAGAAACAACCTCACTACCACAAGCAGTACTTACTTCACCACCACAAGCAGAAGAAACAATTTCTGTACCACAAGCAGTTTGAACTGTCTGATAATTATTTGCTATTTTTGAAACATTGAAACTTGTTTTTTCATTCCATGAATTTAATTTATACATTGTCTAAATTCCTCCTATAAACTATATAATAAATAGTTTTAATTTATACTATACATTTCATATATATAATAATTAAAGTAACCAAATGGTTACTTAAACAACATATACCTAGAACATCCATAACATAAAATAGAAAAGGGAGAAATAATATGGAAAATGAAGTAAACATAGAAAAATGTCCAATAGACATAGCCCTAACCATAATTAACAAGAAATGGGTAATCTTAATAATTAGAGACATGTTCTTTGGAAAAAAACATTTCAACGAATTCAAAGAAAACAAACCACAACTATCCAACAAAGTATTATCAAACTGCCTAAAAGATATGGAAAATAATGGTTTAATAAAAAGAAATGAAGATGAAAATTCAAACATAACATACGAACTAACAGAAAAAGGCTTAGCATTAAACAAAGTACTATATGAACTAGTACGATTCACATTATACACTGACTTAAACAATACATACTACAATCGAGAAAATCAGCAAAAAGTCGAAGATCTATTCAAAAAAGTTCTTAAAATAAAATAAAACAAACAAATTCCAATTATTATTTCATATATATATCACCCCCAACAAAACAGCTTAAGAAAAAAGATTAAACGAGATGAATATACTAAAATGATTACTAAAAAAGATTGTTTAGAACAAATACGCGAAGTTATTGATGGAGTACTTAGCACAGTTGATGAAAATGGCAATAGTCAAAGCAGAATTATTGATATCATGCATATTGACGAAGACACCATTTACTTTTTAACTGCACGAGGAAAAAATGTTTATAAGGAACTAATTAATCACCCACAGATAAGCTACGTGAATTTAAAAGATAACAAATCTGTAAGAATTAATGGTATAGCAAAAAAATTAGATGATCAAAAAAAGTGGATTGACTTGATGTTTGAAGAAAATCCTTTTATGAACAATGTATATCCAGGAGAGAGCAGATACATTCTTGAACCATTCAAAGTAGTAAGTGGAGAAATAGAATATTTTGATTTAACTCAAAAACCCATATTTAGACAAAATTTTAAAATCAACAATGGGACGATAAGTGAAAAAGGATACGTGATTACAGAAAAATGTATCGAATGTGGATTATGTGCAAAAATATGTCCTCAGAAAATAATAAGCAAAGGAAAACCCTACACCATATCTAAAGAAAATTGTTTACATTGCGGACTATGTTATGAAAACTGTCCTGCAAAAGCAATAAAAATCTTAAACAAATAAAAATAGAAACAATACAATATGGTACCAACGTAACAATAACAGGAACATTCACTGATGCTGATGGAAACCCAAGAACAAACAACAAACTAAACATCAACTGTGAGACAGGAAGTGCAATTACAGATAAAAATGGTACATACACCTTCACAAGAAAGTAATAACCGATTACACAAGTGATGCTAAAGAACTACTGGCTAATAAATTTAAAACACCAAACGGACAAGCACAATACAAGAAGAGAATACCAATAATCGAACCACGATTCGCATACAACAAATACACACTAAAAATACAGACAATACCACCATACTAGGACTAAACAACGTAAAAATGAACAAACACTCATGACCACAGCACAAAACATAGTAAAAATACACAACATAGAACAAAAAGAACAAACAAACAACAAAAAGACAATAAATCTAAATTAAAAAAATAAAACATAAAAATAAAATTGAATTAAAGAGCCCATAACAATATTCCTAAAACACATTAATTGTCACACTCAAAATTCATAAAAAAAAATAATGAAAAAATAAGATATAAACCCAGAATTTAATCTAATAAATACGGAGCATTATCCATTTCCGGAGCACGTCTTAAATTACCTCTGCCCTCTTCAACATATACTTTACCATTTTTTCGATATATTGCTTCACCAACACTTTTATATCCATAATTTTCTGGATTATCCATATAATAACTACTACTACCACCACTACTACTACTTTTCTGAGCAGTACTTGATTTTTTAGATGACGTAGCAGTTGTCTGTTTATTTTCAGTAGTATTATTCTTTGGTTCTGTTAATAATAATCCAGTTCCGGACATATTAAATTTACTAGAATCAACAGATAATTGAGGTTTATTCATAGTATTCAAGATATGTTCTATCGTGTTAAGATTTTTACTTGTAATCAGTATCATACATGAATTATTGACATCAGGTTCATAATACGTATATGTTCCACTCTTATTATATACTGTAAAATTATTATAACTACTATTTGAACCCATATTTTCTCCTAACTGAATACCCATTTCAATTGAGGCATTAAGAGTACCATTAACATCATTCAAGTCTTTACATGACCAAGTTTTAATATTTAAATCATTTTCCGTGTCCAAATAGGTGTTATAATTTATTGTATTGTTTTTAACTTCTGCATTACTCTGAGGTACTTCAAAAGTATATCCACTCATTTCTATACTCTTATAATGAGGCATAAAAGCAAAAAAACCACATATTATCACTGCTAAAATACTATTCCAATTATGCCTATTGAAAATTTTTTATCCATAATAATTCTCCCACTATTTTATAAAATACTATATAATAATTTTAAAATTAGTATTTAAAAAGATTACCTACTAGTAAAAAAAAATAACTTAATCTAATAAGGATAACAAACTCATAAACATAACATCCAATAAAAAAAAGGGAGGAATAAAATGATGAACAAACAAACCATAAAAAAACTATTCCTACTACTAATACTAACAGTACTACTAATAGGAATAGCCAGTGCAACAGAACACAACAACAAAACAAACACTAATAAAAATACAGTAGAAAAAAGCCTACAAAACACACAACCAACGATAGAAATAAAAGAAATAAACAAACACAACACCACAACAAACACAAAAACAAGCACAAAGAAAACACCCACAAAACTCACAATAAATAAAATAAAAACAACAGAATTCTCAGACAAAATACTAATAAAAGGATCATATAAAACCAGCAAGGGAACACCATTAAAAAACACAGCGATAACACTAAACATCAACGGCAAACAATACAAAACAAAAACATACAGCTCAGGAAACTACTTCTACAAATACCAGACAAACAAAGTAGGAACCAACACCATAATAGCAACATACCCTGGAAACAACAAATACAAAGCAGCAACCACAAAAACCACATTCAAAGTAACCAAAAAAGGAACACGTGTAAAAATAAACTACATACCCCCAACAGCATACTCAGATAAAATAATCATCACGGGAAAATTCACGAACAACAAAGAAAAACCATTAATGAGTGCAACAATTATCCTGAAAATCAACGGCAAAAAATACTCAACAAAAACAAATCCCCAAGGGGAATTTGAATACAAATATATTGCAAACAAGATAGGAACAAACTATATTACAGCATACTTCAGAGGAAACAATTACTACAAATACGACTCAACAAAGAAAACATTCAAAATAAACAAGAAAACAACAGTACTAAGAGTATACGAGGTATATGGTCAGCTTATAGATAAAAATGATAACATAATAAAAAATCAGATATTATATGTTAATATCAATAACAAGAAATATACAACAAAAACAGATAATTACGGGGGATTTAACCTTGAAAATCTAGTAACAAAGGGATTAAATAAGATAACAATCTCTTATCCTGGAAATAACATATACAAAGCAACAAGAACATCAACAACTTCTAAAATAAGAGATACATTTAACGAACCAATAATAATTATTAGTGATACAACAAAAACAAAAGATAAAAAATACATTAAAATTCAAGGTAAAATATATGATTACAACGGCAAAATGCTAGAAAATACTCCATTAAAATTAATATTAGATGGAAAAACATATTATACAAAGACAGATAATGAAGGAACATACACAAAATACATAACAAATAATCAAATCATTGAACACTCACTATATGTAATCTTTGATGGAAATTCAATATACAAAGAATTCCAAGAACAAATAATATTCACAGCACATGATAAAGAAGGAGAATTAGAAATAGCAACACCACTAGCACCAGGTGAATATGACATCATCAATGACAAAGCAGAAATAAAACAATTAGGAACAGATAAAATAATATCCTGGCACCAAAAAGCCACTAAACAACGCCCCGCAGGAGCATACTTGGAGATATTTTCAAGACCCGATGCACCAGCACAAGCAAATATAATAACAAGTGCGACATTCTATTATAAAAACAAGAAAACTGGTGATATTTTAACACGAATAGTTTATACTCCACTTGAATGGGATTATCTTTATTATTCTGAAGATATAGATGGATACACACCATACAAAACAATAGTAAAATACATGCCTCGCACATCAGAAGAAATAACCAGTAGTTTCCATACAACATACGACTACTAAATGTCGATTATAAAATACCCAACAAATAATTAGTTATTTTATGATCTAAAAGAAATAATATCTCACTTCACCCCCCCATACATTTTTTAAACACCACAAAAATAATCACCCATAAATTGCCTAATTTAAACATTTTTATCCTATTTTTCAAAAATTTATACTACAAAAATAATTTCATTATCAAAAGATCCAATAAAACATAGATGAAACCCCAATAACTATAAATAATATACATAAACATATTAAATATCATAATAAGAATATTAGAGGTGATTCTTAATGAAAATAAACAAGATAATATTACTAATCACACTAACACTAATATTACTAGGAATAACATACGCAACAGAAAACAACACGGACACAACAATTCAAGACAACCCCATCCAAGAAACAATAAAACACACACAAGAACAAAACACCATAAAAAACTTACCAACACAAGAAAAACCCGATAATAAAGAAATAAAAAAACAAAACACACAAAATAAGTCAATAAAAACAGTTGCAAAAACAATTAACATAAACAACTTCCAAACACTACACAACACACTAACAAGCAACAAATACAACATACTAACACTAAACATCAAATCCAACATAAAACTCACAAGTAACACAAAATTAAACAAAGCAATAACCAAAGTCACAATAAACGGTAATGGAAAAACAATAAATGGACAAAATAAATACCAATTTCTGAACATCACACCTAAAAACAATGTAATAATCAACAATATGAAAATAATTAACTGTAAATCCAGTGAATTAGGTGGTGCCTTATACAACAAGGGAACATTAACAATAAAAAAATCACAATTAAAAAATAATACAGTACTTTGCAATAAGAAACTTAAATATAAAGATACGTTTAACTATGGTGGAGGAGCAATATACAATTCTAAAAAATTAACTATAATCCAATCCACAGTAGAAAACAATAAAGGAAGCTCATTAGGGGGAGCAATATACAACAACGGAACACTAACAATAACAAAAAGTAAATTTAATAACAACAAAGCTACAGTTGTTCCTATATTAGATGATTATTTATATTATGATAGCCATGGAGGGGCAATATACAACAATGGAACAATAACTATTACACAATCCACAATAAACAACAACAGAGCAGAAAGTAATGGTGGAGCCATTTTAAATAATGGAATATTAACAATAATACAAAGCAAATTAAACAATAATAAAATAAATAATTGTGGATATATGAGTTCTGGTGGAGCAATAATGAATCACCATAACTTAAAATTAATAAAATGCACACTGAATAATAACAAAGCATACTTTACTGGTGGAGCAACAGAAAATATGGGAAATATGGTTATAACTAACAGTACTCTAAACAACAACATCGCAGAAGATGAAACAGGTGGTGCAATAAACTCCGGTGGAAACCTAATTATAACAAATAGTACCTTAAAAAACAACAAAGCATCCACAGGAGGTGCAATATCCAATGATTATGGAAATTTAACCATAACACATAGTATCCTAAATAACAATACAGCTAAATGGAATGGAGGAGCAATTTACATAAGAGCAAATTCTAAAAATATTAAAATTAATAGTAACTTCACAAAAAACCATGCCAAACAACTTGGAGGAGCAATATACAACGAAGCCCCCAAAGCTATAATAATAGGCACATTCAACTACAACCATGCAAACAACAAATATAACCTCATATACAACAAAGGAAAAAACTGTAAAATAAAAGCAACACCCTCCAAATACAAAAACAGTAACTACGGAGGAGCAATTTACAACGAAGGAAACAAAGTGACAATAAACATCAAAACAACACAAAAAACGAAAATAGAACAATTCAAAACAAATATAACAATCAACAATATAGCAACCGTATACAAAGGAAATACAATTACAATAAGTGGTAAATTCACAGATGAAACAGGAAACACACTAAAAAACACACTATTAACACTAAACATCAACGGCAAACAATACAAAACAAAAACAAACCAACAAGGAAAATATGTATACAAATACAAAACTAACACTACTGGAACAAACAAAATAACAGTAACCTATAAAGGAAACACCAAATACACCAAAACATCAACCCATAAAACATTCACAGTCAAAAACAAAATAAATACAAAAATAACATTAAAAAACATTCCAACAGTAAATATTGGAGAAGACATACCAATAAAAGGAAAATTCACAGACGCGGCTGGTAATCCTCTGAAAAATACTGTGCTAAATGTAAAAATAAACAATGAAAAATATACAATGAACATAGACAAAACCGGCTCCTACAATTACGTATACACAACACAAAAAACAGGAAAAAACACGATAACAATATCATATCCAGGAAATAATACACATGCAAAAACATCAGTACAAAAAACATTCACAGTAACCAACTATAAAAAGATAACCATGTACATGAAAAGTCCAACAAGTATATGGCCTACCAAAAACATTAATGGGGATATATTTGCAGTGCATTATAATAAACAAGGTGGACAATATGATGCTGGTGCATATGCAGAAATTCACATACCACGAAGAGAGGGTGCAGCAGCAAATAAAATTGTTAAAACTATATTTTACCACAAAAACAGTAACGGACAAATCATTACAAACACGGGTAGCAGATGGTATTACATCACATGTTTCAGAGCACCAATAATAAGCGGATACACACCATACAAAGTAGACATATATTACATTAAAAACACATAACAAGAAAAAAAAACTGGTGGTAAAAAACATACAAGTAACAACCAATATATACCACCACATCTCCCCCATACTAATTTTTCACATTTATTTATAAATATGTTACTGTTGAAAATCAGGTTGTTTAAATTAGAAATTAAAGTATTATTAAATATTTAATTAGAATATACTGCAAGAATTAATCTCAGATTTTTAATTGAAAAATAGTAAACTCTTTTTATTTTAAATGAATAA
>JAFRKG010000003.1 GCA_017431845.1 Methanosphaera sp.
CCTTCCATCATACCTATTTTTCTTAATTGCTTTAATTAATTCTTCTTCAGACATATTCTTAAAAATATTAATTTTACTTTTTCCTACCATATTATAATATATGTAAATCATCTATTAAAAATGTTTCCAAAATGACTATATATAATTATTTTTGGGGTTCTTAAGAATATAATATAATATGCTAACATAGACTAAAAAATTATTAAAAGCAATCCTAAATTTTTACTTACACTACTTTTCCAGATAATTGAATCTTTATGGATAATTGTAAACTTAATCAAAATTTATCTCAGAAACATCAATCTCACCAGACATTAACTTAGGAAGTAATGTGTCTCTTATTGTAGTTAATTTTTTAATTTCAATTCGATTATTTTCTATTTTATCAAAAATAGGTCTTTGAATGGAATGATATTTATTTATTTCATCTTCTGTAGGAATTTTTATAATTATGTTCTCTATATCATTTCTACTTATTCCACTAATAACTGAACCAGTAGCAGCTCTTTTAAAATTATCTATTGATGAATTAATCAGATGAAAAGCGTATTCTTTATATGTTTGATTAATATTTGTTATTCCTGCAACTCCACGGCCTAAACAATATTTATCATCGGAAATAACTAGTAATCCGATGGTTGCTCTAATACAGAATATTAGATCATCTTTATTAGCTGTTTTTTTAGGGTCTGTAGTATATTTTTGTGCTTTCAAATATCCATTTTCATAATCAGCAGCACCATTAATCAAAGGAAGTCCAATATTGTCATAATTATAACTTTCACCTTTAGGGGATTGACCCATAACAATTTTCCCTAACTCTTTTAAATCTTTATAAAAAGAATTCTTATTATCATCTATTTTTTTAATAAATTCGCGGTGTATTAGAATACTTAATTGTTTTAAATTATTGTTTTTATAGAAAAATATAGCATGACAAATATTAAAAAAACAAGACAATATTTTCCCTAAACATTGTTTATAGAATAATGTTTTATGAAACTAAGCATTAAACACGAATAATAATACTAAAGAAATGATTAAAAATAAAAAAAGAAAACAAAATAAACTGTACAAATAATAACAGATAATTACTACAATAAACAAATAACATTATTAAAAAACTGAAAAGTAATCATTACATGTATACCTAATAATTAAAAAAGAATAGAAAGGATGGTTATATGTAATGGTATGATGTTCTCATATTTTACCATTATTTTATTTTTGAAGGGTGTGTGGTTGAATTAGTAGTCTTGTTTTTTAGAAGGTTCCTCCACCTCCACCACCAAATCCTCCACTACCAGCCCTTCCAATTCCTGAAGTAGAAGTGTCTGTTCTTGATAATATATTGAATGAAGATTGCATAACAGCAAGACCTCCATGATATGTGAAGGATACTGCATTGTTATTAAATGAATCATATTGTATTCTGTTTGTTTGGAAGTATTTTCTCATGTTTTTTGTTGCCTTATCTGCGCATCCAAGTGCTGTGGCATATACTAGGTATCTTCCCCATACGTGTAGTGATGATGGTGGTCTTTGGCTGATTAGACTGTAGTCTTTTATGTATCGTTCAAAGTTTTTCCATTTATGATATGTCTCTTTTCCCTGTGGTGTCCGTCTTCCAACAACAAATTTTGGAATAAAAAACATTAATATAGCAAATACCATCATAAGCATCATTAATACAGCCATTAATTCCAGAATGAACATTGATGGTATAAGTTTAAAGAATATTACAATAAATATAATTATTACTATTAAAAAATACGTACGTCGTATTTTTTGTAAGACTTTCAATCCCTGATCATCAAAATATTTTTCAACATATGAATCGGGAATTTCCTCTTTGGCCTGTTTTATCCACGTGTTTCTGAAATTCTGGAATGCCCTACGATCTGATCTTACTATATCTCCAAGGAATATGTCACCATTTACTGCATTGGATGATAAAAATCCTATTATTATTTTTTCATGTTCTTTCAAGGTGGTTGTATCTTTATTGGTACATCTGATAATTGTATCATCAGTGGAATACAATATTTTAAAGTAGTTTTTATCTATTAGGTCAAGTATTGTTGCATACATTGCATCATTACCTATATTTTTAAGTTTTCCTCTTGTAATTGCATATACCTGTACTGGAGATTCATGTGTGGGAAGATCATACTCATACTTTGCATTATAATCTATTTTTGGTTCTCTGCCATACAATCCATAGATTCCTATTGGAATGAT
The DNA here is from genome assembly GCA_017431845.1 of Methanosphaera sp. Taxonomy (GTDB): domain Archaea; phylum Methanobacteriota; class Methanobacteria; order Methanobacteriales; family Methanobacteriaceae; genus Methanosphaera. Next base: position 2,242 of record JAFRKG010000003.1, read on the forward strand.
TGTGAGTATACTTAATGCTGTGAAGAAAAATGTTACTCTGATATTATCATAATATTTTCCTTGAGCATAATCATTGTTCTTGTCTTTTTTTTCTGAGTAATAATTTTGGTCTTGTTCTATGAGTTCTCTTGCATCACCTTTTATGTGTTGAGCATATATTGCATGTTTGAAATTGTCTTTAGGCATTATTAATCTCTGTTCAAATGATGTGTGTGCACCAATGTTTTCCAGTTTAGCAGTTAATGTATCCTCACTCGTCCACTGGCTTGAGATAACATTATCCTCGGGGTTGTTCCAGTATTTTACATATTCCTTAGTGTATGGTATGTGAATGGTAGATTCCAGGTAATCTACACTTGTATTCCATTCACCACCCCAAGTCATATACTGCAATTCTGCTATATCATTATAAACTTTCAAACCTTTATCTATTGTATACTTGTATGTTACTGATACCTTTGCATCGCGTGTTTTCTGTGTTTTAGCCTTATCACTGTAGAGCCATACCCTAAGCTTTGTACTATTGCCATACCTTATTACCTCTAATTTATTATAGTATCCTGGAGTTTCTACTGAAATATTTCGTATTGTCTGATTTTGATTAAGTGGAATATCTCTGAATACTCCATTAACCCTTCCCTGAATATTATATATTATTTCTTCTCTGATTACTGTTGAACCATCTTCTTTTACTGTGATATCCTTAATAACTGATGGTATGGTAAAATCACCTTCAGTTGCCAGAGATATGGGCATTAACATAAACAGTAAAATCAATGATAATACTAACATTTTTCCTGCATTCATACTGACACACTCTCCCAACTATTGTAATTTTGAGGAGGATTTTTTTTAGAAGGTTCCTCCACCTCCGCCACCAAATCCTCCACTGCCACTGCTTCCTATTGATCCACTTGAATCACTTTCAGATTCTGATAATGTGTTGAATGATGATTCCACATGAGCAAATCCATTATAGTAAGCAAATGATACTGCACTGCTGTCCGTGAATGTATCTTCAGCAATATTCACTGACTTAAAGTATTGTTTCATGTTTTTTGTTACCCTGTCGGCACAGCCTAGTGCCGAAGCGTATACAAGGTATTTTCCCCATACCTGTACTGATGATGGTGGCCTTTCCTTTATCAGACTATAATCTTTTATGTATTTTTCAAAGTTTTTCCATTTGTCATAAAATTCCTTTCCCTCCGATGTCCATCTTCCCGGAACAGTGTTCGGTACAATAAAGAGTATTACACCACCAATCATGAAAACAATCATTGAAACAAGTGCTAATGTTGTCAAATAAGCTGGTATCAGCATAAATACCATTCCAATTATTGTTAGGATAAACAATATCCAATACATTATTCCACAGTACAATAAGAGATTTGAGCCTCTGTCATCAAAGTACTGTTTTATCCATGTGTCTGATGTTTCTTCACGTGCCTGTTTATACCATTTGGCACTGAATCTCTGGAATTGATGATGGTGTGATCGTCTGCCCACATAACCTATTGATATATCACCATCCTGAGCAAACGAGGATAAAAAATCAATTAATGACAACTCATATTCACGTAAGTGGCCCATGTCCTTACCGGTTTGTCTGATAATCGTATTGTCCCTATCATTCACCACTATTTTAAAGTATTTCCTGTTAATCAGGTCAAGAATTGTTGCATACATCGCATCATCTGTTATAACTCCCACATTCCCATTTATTAATATGTTTACCTGTAGTGGTGTTGCATCACTCGGCAGGTCATACTCGTATTCTGCATTGTATTCAATTTTTGGTTCTCTTCCAAAAAACCAGTATATTCCAAAGGGTACTAATAACAGTAAACCCAGTATTGTCCATGCAAGAGTAACTATAATATTTTGTTTATTATGTTCTTCCTCATACTTTCTCTGATCATCTTCTATCCTTTGTTTTGCATCAACATGTATTACCTGAGCAAAAGTTGTGTTTTTAATATAATTTTTGGGCATTAAAATTCTTTGTTCAAATGAGGTATGTGCATCAATATTTTCAAGTTTAACTGTTAATGTATCATCACTTGTCCACTGACTTGATACTACATTATCCCCCGGATTGTTCCAGTATTCTATATCATTTTTTGTGCCCGGTACGTGGATGTTTGATTCCATACTATCTACTTTTGAATTCCACTCACTTCCCCATGTCATGTACTGCATTTCTGCAATGTCATTATATACTTTCACACCCTTACGGATGGTGTAATCATAGGTAACTTCCACCTTAGCATTTTCTGTTTTACGTGTTTTATCCTTATCCTCATATAACCATACCCTTAATATGGTACTATTATCATTTCTATCAACTTCCAACGTATTATAGTAACCGGGAGTTTTAACCGAGATGTTCCTCACAGATTGCCTGCCAGTTAAAGGTATATTCCTGTATACTCCGTTAACACTTCCCTCAATATCATAAACTATCTTCTCGGAGATATGTACTGATCCATCATCATTTACTGTTACATCTTTAATAACACTAGGAATTTTATAGTCTCCATTCCCCGCAATTGTTACTGGAACCAACAAAAACAATAAAATCAACAATACAATCATCAAATTTCTACTTTTCACTAGATATACACCCTTAATTGTTATATAAAAAAAATAATTAAATAAAAAAAAATATTATGGTACTACTTATTAGGTTCTAAAGTATCAATAATCATAGTTACAGGATTATCCTCATACTCAGGCACAGTCTGATTATCATACAAATTCAAAGTAATAATATACGATTGACCATACTTTTTAACTGTATAAACACACGAAATAATACCATCCTTCTTATAATTCTGCTGATTAATTTTAGCCTTACCAAACGTATAATTCCGTTCCCCCATCAACATATAACCACTGTTAATACGATTAGTTCTCGCCCTATTTGTATCAATAATCGGACCTTCATACATCGTCATCACATACTCATCATTCGAAAGAATCACCTGATTACCACTTTCCTGAAGCATATAACCATCAGGCAACGAAAAACTCGAATTACCAACAACAAATGTATCAGCATAAACAGCCGAAAAACCACAAAGTGCAAATAAGAATAATCCTAAAATAACAACTGATTTCAATTTCATAAGATTAACCTCCAATCCTATAATAAATTAACTAACATTTAAACATTTCTAATAGCATGACAAGAACTATCACACCTTAAAAACATGAATAATAATATAAAACAACACATATATATAGTTATCCACCTAAAAATAAATAATATAACTAATTAAAGCAAAACAAGAAGTATACAATCAAAATAGAAAAATAAGAAACTTACAAACATATTACAAACCACTAACAAAACCATATACACCAAAAAGAACAAATAAACCATAAAAAAACAAAAAACCCCCCCTAAAAATATTAACATTATAATAAACAATAACTTTTGTTTATTATAGTATATTTATTGCATAGTTTTTTACACATAGTAATTTATGAAGACTAAATTAATTAATGATATACAAAGTAGTATGAAACCTTATTTAAATATGAAACAGCAGAATTTGTTATTAAAATCATTATTGGATTGTTTTGATAATGTAAAACATATTGAATTGAAAAAATGTGATGATGATAATTATGTAGAACATAATTCTAAATTGTTAAATCTATTTTTATCAGCAAAACAAGTTGAAGGATGTTCTAAAAAAACAGTAGCTTATTATAAAACTACTATCAATTATATGTTAAATAAAGTTAATAAAGATGTGTTAAATGTATCTACTGATGATCTTAGAGAATTTTTATCAAATCATAGGAAAGAACGAAATTCTTCAAAAGTTACATTAGATAATATACGTAGAATATTCTCAAGTTTTTTTTCTTGGCTTGAAGAAGAAGATTACATTATTAAGAACCCTGTTAAAAGAATACATAAAGTAAAACAAGGACGTGTAATCAAAGACACCCTAACAGATGAAGACTTGGAAAAAATAAGAGATGCCTGTATTGAAAAAAGGGATTTGGCAATGGTTGAATTATTAATCTCTACTGGTGTAAGAGTAGGAGAACTAGTAAATTTAAACATTAATGACATTGACTTTTATGAAAGAGAATGTGTGGTATTTGGTAAAGGAGAAAGTGAAAGAATAGTATACTTTGATGCTCGTACAAAAATTCATTTATTAGATTACATACATTCAAGAAAAGATAATAATCCTGCATTATTTGTTACATTAAACAAACCACATGAACGTCTTGGCATTACTGGTGTGGAAACAAGGATTAGGGAATTAGGTGTTAAATCAAATATAAATAAGAGAGTGCATCCACATAAGTTTAGAAGAACATTAGCAACTATGGCTATTGATAAAGGAATGTATATTGAACATGTACAAAAGTTATTGGGTCATGTTCAAATTGATACCACAAGGGGTTTTGCAATGGTTAATCAAAGCAATGTAAAAAATTCACATAGAAAATTCATATCTTAAATTAATCTTTTCATTTGGTTGACTGTTTTCTCAAATAGTTATATATTATTTAACTTGGATATAACAACGTTAAGTTATTATAAAAAAAATATTTTATTCTAAATCACTATTTACGATTTATTTATGAAGTTTTATGAGTTATTTTACTTTTAAACATATTAAGGAACATTTTTTTAAAAAGTTGTTCGTTATATATTGAAAAATGAAAAAATGAGTAGTGGTGGAATGAACATGATTAAAATAAACCAATCTAAAGAATAAAATTATATATAGTATAAGTTACAAACTATTAATTGGAATATATAACTATTCTAGGCATCTTGTCAATTAATAATAGCTCTAGAATATCCACTAAACTAACATGTTTTCATGTTTGTTAGAAATTATTGAATGAAAACAATGTTATTAACATACAAATGTATCTTATAAAAGACACAAATGTTGGCATATGTAGTACTACCATTAGTACTACTATGTCTAACATAGTAATCACCTCCAGAAAAGATCATAGAAGAAAGAAAATAAGCTTCCATGCAACATTCAACTACTGGGTTATATTTAGAGTGGAAAACCAGGCTATTATTTTTACATGACATAGATTCCATAATTAAATATTATAAAAATATTTTAGTAAGAAACATGCTTTATTTTCTTAATGTTTTCTTTTTATTTCCACAAGCAAAACGATTACATTTCGTAAAAGTAATTAGTGTTAAAATATAGAACACCTATTTAAATAAGTAACTTATTAATAAACAATTATTGATGGTGGTCACATGAGGTTCTAATGTTATGAAATTAGTTAGAGTTACTGAAGATGTTCATAAAACGATAACTAATATATGACATATTGGAGATACAAGATAAACACCAAGTTTAAACAAATACAAAACAACTATTTAAATCACGTCACTCGGTTTATACTAAGTATATGTGAAAAATAGGATATTGGTACAATAGTTCTCGGATATAACAAGGATTTTCAAAACCAAAGCAATATGAGGCCACCTCAAAATCAAATATTTGCACACATGGTATTCAAAAAATTCAAAGAAAAACTAGAAAACAAATGCAAAATACACGACATAACGCTAATAATTCAAGAAGAATCATATACCAGTAAAAGTAGCTTCATAGACAACGACATACTACCCAAATACCAGCCAAACAATGACAAATCTTATGAATTCAAAGGAACAAGAATAAAAAGAGGACTATACAAAACAAGTGAAGGAAAACTTATCAATGCCGATGTAAAAGCTGCTGCCAATATTATACGTAAATGTAAGCAGAAATTCCATGTTGAACGACTGTATAAGTGGGTTCAGTACGCTCCAAGTAAAATTAAACCCATTTAAACATTTTACAAAAAAATTATGATTATGTCATAATTATTTTGTAATAATTGTTAGTTTGATTTTGCAAAGACAATCATTATTTTTATAAGATTAAAAGGATTATCCCAAGGGAGTAATACTTTTTTTTCTATCAAAAATAATTTTGTCAAGTACTCAGATAACATAAATTTCATAAAAAACATAAAAAAAATTTTTATGATTCTTATGTTTCTTATGTTTTTCAAGAATCTTAATTTTAACATATTTCCAAGTATACTCTCTAGATTAAGAAAAACAATAATAAATATACTAATACAAAACAAACATAGGTTATTTGCTAAATATCACAACCACCATTCTTTTTAACATGAAATTTTCCATTCACAGTCACTATACACAAATAATAATATATAATAATAGTATTTAAATGATTGAAGCTAATACACACCCCAACACAGTCGGCTACACCCCCTAAAAAACAATACCATAATTCTACAGCACCTAAGAAAACATAATTAAAGTAGACCTTATTGAATTCAAAATTGGTCGGCCTGCCATAATAAGTGCAAGCATATACTATAAAGATAACATTAATACAAACATTACACAAGCAAAAGTAACATTCAAAGTAAACGGTAAAACAGTAAAAGACACTAACGGTAAAGTAATCTATGCTAAAGTAGACTCAAACGGTGAAGTAAGCATAGACTACATCCTACCAGAATCATACAAAACAGGAAACTACACAATAGAAGCTACATTCATAGCACCAGACAATGATAAAATAACAAGTAATACTACCATGACTGTAGTAAAAACATAAATCAGTACATGTAGATAAACAAAATAATTAAACATGATTATTTATCTTCTATAAAATTACACTATAATAAAATATAGGAAAACGTGGAGATTAAAAACATCCACAACCACTTACTTTTTTTACAAAACATAAATTTTCACATCAACACCACAAACAACAACCTACTTGAGACTTGGCATAAATTAGTTTCAAGAGAAAAAAAGTAATACTCGAAAAAATATTAACCTTTTTTTCAAAATGATAACCAGCATTATGTCTTTGTTCAAATCAAATGTAACAATACTCCTTTTCTTTTATTGTTTATTTTTGAAAATAGTCTTGTATTTTTTTGATTTTCCCTGGGGCAGTCCGTGCCCACTTATACAGTCGTTCCTTGGGGAAGTTCTGCTTACTTTTACGAATGATATTACATGCTGCG
>JAFRKG010000065.1 GCA_017431845.1 Methanosphaera sp.
AACATACACCATGAAGGATTAAAAAAAATCAAACAAAATCATTATTAATCACACATTAATTTATATGAACCGAGGGTTTCCCGGAGATCGCCTGTACCACTTACTATGCTTAGCGTTGGCGGCAATTAGGCAGGAATCAAATGAAAAATACGATTACTCAATATGAGTGAGAATTGTATTATGATGAAGAAAGGAGAATATTGAAATAAAATATTTCCCTCTGTAATAAAACTATATTTGGGTTATTACTCATATTTCTCTCAATGCAAGGTTTTCTACAGAGCCCAAAATATTATTAAATTACTTTGTAGAAATATAGATGTATTATGTCAAAATTCATATTACATTCTGATTATAAACCTTTTGGTGATCAACCTAAAGCTATTGAGTCTCTTGTTGAACACTTCAAAAATGGTGATAAAGAGCAGACACTTGAGGGTGTGACTGGTTCTGGTAAAACTTTCACTATGGCTAATGTTATTGAGCAGTTAGATAAGCCTACTCTTGTTATGAGCCATAATAAGACTCTTGCTTCCCAATTGTTTGAAGAGTTTAAGGAGTTTTTCCCTGATAATGCTGTGGAATATTTTGTCAGTTATTATGATTTTTATCAACCGGAGGCTTATGTTGCTCAAACTGATACGTTTATTGATAAGGAATCTGCTGTTAATGAGGAGATTGATCGTTTAAGACATTCTGCTACTCAGTCTCTTCTTACTCGTGATGATGTTATCGTGGTTAGTAGTGTTTCATGTATTTATGGTATTGGTAGTCCTGATGATTATGCGGAGTTTACTCTTCAACTTGAAAGTGAGCAGATTATTGGTCGTGAAGATATTTTAGGTGCTCTTGTTGAAATGCAGTATGAACGTAATGATATTGAATTTATTAGGGGTCGTTTCAGAGTTAGGGGCGATGTTGTGGAAATTTTCCCTATAAATGCTAATTATGCTCTTCGTGTTGAGTTGTGGGGTGATGAGATTGACTGCATATATAAGATTGATCCTTTGAAGGGTGATATTATTGAGGAAGTTCGTAAGGTTATTATTTTCCCTGCAAAGCATTTTGTTATTGCCCGTGAGAAACAAGATGTGGCTATTAAGAATATTAAGAAGGAGTTAGCTGAACGTGTTGCTACTTTTAAGGCTACGGGTAAGTATGTTGAGGCTCAGCGTATTGAGCAGAGAACAAATTTTGATATGGAAATGATTCAGGAGATTGGTTATTGTTCTGGTATTGAGAATTATTCTATGCATATGAATGGTAGGAAGTGGGGTGAAACTCCTTATTCCTTGTTAAGGTATTTTCCTGATGATTATCTTACTATTATAGATGAATCTCATGTGACTGTTCCTCAGATTCGTGGTATGTATGAGGGAGATCGTGCGCGTAAGGAAACTCTTGTCCAGTATGGTTTCAGATTGCCTAGTGCTAAGGAGAATAGGCCTTTACGTTTTGATGAGTTTATGAAGGCTCAGAATCAGGTGTTGTATGTGTCTGCTACTCCTGCTCCTTTTGAGATTGGTAGGAGTAAGAATAAGGTTGAGCAGATTATTCGTCCTACGGGTCTTGTTGATCCTAAGCCTATTATTAGGCCTGTGAAGAATCAGGTTGATGATTTGCTTGGTGAAATTAGAAATCGTGTGGAGAAGGATCAGCGTGTCCTGGTCACTGCTCTTACTAAGAAGATGGCGGAGGATTTGACGGATTATTATATTAAGATGAATGTTAAGTGCAGGTATTTGCATTCGGAGATTACTACTCTTGAGCGTACGGAGATTATTGATGATCTTCGTCGTGGGGAGTTTGATTGTCTTGTTGGTGTTAACCTTCTTAGGGAGGGTCTTGATCTTCCGGAGGTTTCTTTGGTTGCTATTCTTGATGCTGATAAGGAGGGTTTTCTTCGTTCACAGACATCTCTTATTCAGACTATTGGTCGTGCTGCAAGAAATGTTGACGGTGAAGTTATATTGTATGCTGATAATATTACAGATTCTGTTAGAAATGCTGTAAACATTACTGAACGTAGAAGGAAAATACAACTTGCATACAATAAGGACCATAATATTGTGCCTAGGAATGTTGTGCGTAAACTTAAAGATAAAAAGATTAAGAGCAAAGTTGAGGACATACAAGAAATTGACAACATCACAATCGAAGAAGTTGACATGTTAATAGAAGAACTTGAAATTGAAATGAAAGAAGCTGCAGAAAAACTAGACTTTGAAAGAGCAGCAAAACTAAGAGATAGAATACAAGAATTAAAGGAGCAATAAAATGGAAAGCAAAGAAGAAATAAGAAACAAGGCAATACAAGACAGGAAAATAATAATAAAAGGAGCAAGAGAACACAACCTACAAAACATAGACCTAACACTACCCAGAGACCAATTCATAGTAATAACAGGACTAAGTGGATCCGGAAAATCATCCCTAGCATTCGACACAATATACGCAGAAGGACAAAGAAGATACGTGGAATCACTATCTGCATATGCAAGACAATTCCTTGGACAAATGGAAAAACCAGAAGTAGACTATATAGAAGGATTATCACCGGCAATATCAATTGACCAGAAAACAACAAGAGTAAATCCAAGATCAACAGTAGGAACAGTTACGGAAATTTATGACTACCTAAGACTATTATATGCCAGAATAGGAATAGCCCACTGCTACAATTGTGGAAAAGAAATATCACAACAAACACCAGGACAAATTGCCGAAGCAATAATAGACGAAAACGAACAAGAAAAAATAATACTACTTGCACCAGTTATAAAAGACAGAAAAGGAATGCATCAGAAAGTATTTGAATCATACAAGGAAAAAGGATTTGTAAGAGCAAGAGTAGATGGAGAAATATTATCATTAGACAATGAAATTAAACTAAACAAAAACAATAAACACACCATCGAAATAGTAGTTGACAGACTTAAAGTAGCAAATAATGAAAACTTCAGAAAAAGACTAGTAGAATCAGTTGAAACAGCACTGGAAATAGGAGAAGGCTTAATAACAATAGCCAACAGCAACCCAGAAGTAGCTGACCAATACTATAGTGAAGCATTAGCATGTCCTGATTGTGGAATAAATTTCACAGAAATTAGTCCAAGAATGTTTTCATTCAACAATCCACAAGCCGCATGTCCAAGTTGTAATGGTATAGGAAGCACCCTGGAAGCAGACCCTGACCTGATAGTACCAGATAAAACATTAAGTCTTCGCGATGGAGCAATCAAACCATGGAGTAATTCACAGAAAACAGACACATACTATAATAAGATGATAGCAAGTGTAGCAAACCATTACGGATTTAAACTAGATGTACCATTCCACACTTTATCCAAAAAACATCAGGACATCATACTATATGGTAGTGGAAACGAGAAAATATCATTCGCCTTTGGTTCAGGCAACAAACAACGCAACGTAACCAAAACATTCGAGGGAGTAATCCCTTATATGAAAAGGTTATTCATAGAAACATCCTCAAGATACCGGAGAAAAGCTGCAAGAACATACATGACATTAAATGACTGTCCAACATGTCATGGAGACAGATTAAAACCTGAAATGCTTGCAGTTACAGTTGGAGACATTAACATAGCAGATTTAACAAAACTTTCATTAAGTGACAGCAGAGAATTCTTTGAAAACCTTAAATTAACAGAAAGACAAGAATTTATAGGAAAAGAGATACTTAAAGAAATTAAGGAAAGACTTGAATTCCTTAATGATGTGGGATTAAATTACCTGACATTAGCTCGTTCATCAGGAACACTTTCTGGTGGAGAAGCTCAGCGTATAAGATTAGCAACACAGATTGGAAGTAGACTCGTAGGTGTATTATATGTTCTGGATGAACCTAGTATAGGTTTACATCAAAGAGACAATATGAAACTTATCGGCACACTTAAGCATTTACGTGACATAGGTAATACTTTAATAGTTGTTGAACATGATGAAGAGACAATACTGGAAGCAGACCATGTGGTAGACATAGGTCCTGGTGCTGGTGAACATGGAGGAATCTTAACCGCCGAGGGAACACCAGAAGACATTAAAAATAATGAAAAATCACTTACTGGCCAATATTTATCAGGAGCTAAGGAAATACCTGTTCCAAAAGAAAGACATGAAGGAAACGGTAAATATATTACAATAAATGGAGCAGAAGAAAATAATCTGAAAAATATTAATGTAAAATTCCCTCTTGGTAAATTTATATGTGTTACTGGAGTTTCAGGTTCTGGTAAAAGTACTCTTGTGAATGAAATATTATATCATGGAATTGATGAGGAATTAACCCATAAACACAAGTTTAAGGTAGGTAAACATAAAAGTATCACGGGAATAAACAATATTGATAAGATTATCGTAATAGATCAATCCCCTATTGGTCGTACGCCTAGATCCAATCCTGCAACATATATTGGACTGTTTACATACATCCGTGAATTATATGCTCAGACTGCCGAGGCTAAACAAAGAGGATATAAACCTGGACGATTTAGTTTTAATGTGAAAGGTGGACGATGTGAAGCATGTAATGGGGATGGAATTGTACAGATAGAAATGCACTTTTTGGCAGATGTTTATGTGCCATGTGAAGTTTGTGAAGGTAAGCGATACAATAGGGAAACATTAAACATAAGATATAAAGGTAAAAATATTAATGATGTTTTAGAGATGACTAGTGAGGAAGCACTTGAATTCTTTGAAAACATTCCTAAAATAAGAAAAAAATTGCAGACACTTGTTGATGTTGGGTTAGGCTATGTTAAGCTGGGTCAGCCTGCAACTACCCTCTCTGGTGGTGAAGCTCAGAGAGTTAAACTTGCTAAGGAATTAAGTAGACAAAGTACGTCCAATACATTATATATTCTTGATGAACCTACCACTGGCCTTCATTTTGATGATATTAATCGTTTACTTAAAGTATTGATTAAATTAAGAGATCAGGGTAATACTCTTGTTGTTATTGAACATAACTTAGATGTTATTAAAACAGCTGACCATATCATTGATTTAGGTCCGGAAGGTGGAGATATGGGTGGTCAAATAGTTGCAGAAGGAACACCAGAGGAAGTAGCTAAGACAGATTCGTATACTGGATTATATTTAAAGCCTATGCTTGAATAACAGTTGAAAAAAAGATTATAAGTTATTTATTCAATAATACTTAAACGATGTTTTTAATCCTAATCAAATGTATTATTTTATTAAATATAGGAAAATATATATATTTATCTAAGCATATTAACAAGTAGATAATATTTATTTTATTATCCGTTAGAAAAAACTAGGATTGGGATATTATGAAACTACAATTCCTAGGAACAGGCGGGGGTCGGTTCGCAACAATCAGCCAAAAAAGAATGACTGGTGGGTTTAGAATCGATGATATTGATGGCCAGAATATCCATGTAGACCCAGGACCAGGTGCTTTAGTTAGAAGCCACCAATTCGGCCTGAATCCTAGAAAAATTAACATGTTGCTAGTTAGTCACTGCCATACCGACCATTATAATGACGCAGAAGTGCTAATTGAAGCAATGACTCAGGGAATGACCAAAAAAACAGGACATGTTATTGCAAGTGATAGTGTAATTAATGGAACTGAAGAATTAGGTCCTAGTATCTCAAAATATCATCAATCAAAGCCTAAAATATCGGTTTTAAAACCGGGTGAAGTGATAAAAGAAAAAAATATTCAGATTAGGGGTACAAAAACAAATCATGGAGATCCCACTTGTGTAGGATTTAACATTAATTACAAAGGATTAAATATTAATTACACGGCAGATACAGAGTATTTTCCAGAACTAGCCGATGAACATAAAGATGCTGATGTATTAATTGGTTGTGTGATTAAAGAAGGAGAAAGAAAAATTAAGGGCCATCTAAGAACGATTGACTTTGAAGAGCTAGTTAAAGAAGTTCAACCAAGAATTGCTATAATGACCCATTTAGGCGTTAACTTAATTATGAATAATCCTTTCCAAAATACGAGGATAATCACCAAGAATACTGGTGTTAGAACAATTGCTGCAACTGACGGGTTAACTATGAATTTAGACCAATTCATATAAAATTATTAATATGAAGAAATAGTAATAGTTAATTTGTTAGTTAAATTTTTTTTTAATATAAATGCCCTGATGGCTCAGCCCGGCACAGTACCTGACTCGTAATCAGGGGATCGGGGGTTCAAATCCCCCTCGGGGCTTATAATTTAAATTTTATCAGGATGTATGAATCCTGCTCTTATCATATGATCAACAAGAACCATATTACAAGCAGATTCTGCTACAGTTGTGATTCTAGGACATATGCATGGATCATGTCTGCCCTCTATTTCTATTATTGATTGCTGGTTTTCTGCCAAATTAACTGTTTTTTGAATACCGCTAACGGATGGAGTTGGTTTAACTGTAATTTTTAATATTATAGGCATACCATTTGACATTCCACCAAGTATTCCACCAGAATTATTGGTTTCTGTTTTTATAATATCATCTTCCAGTATGTATTGGTCATTATATTCTTTTCCAGTCAATTGACTGCTCTGAACACCTAATCCTATTTCCACAGCTTTTACTGCCCCAATGTTCATTAATGCTTTTGCCAAATCGCCATCAAGTTTATCAAATACTGGTTGACCAAGTCCTACCGGAACATTATCTATAATTATTTCTACTACCCCTCCTACTGAATTTCCATCTTTTTTTGCTTCAAGTATTCTTTCTTCCATTTGAGCAGCCTTTTCAAGGTCTGCACAGCGTACATTATTCTTTATAATGTTTTCTTTGATTTCATCTAATGTGAATTTTTTATCTGTTTTTATGTTATGAATTGCTGTTACGTGTGCTGTTGTTGATATATCATATTGTTCCAGTATTTTTTTACTTACTGCTCCTCCTATGACATGTCCTATGGTTATTCGTCCACTTCCTCTTCCCCCACCACGATAATCATAGTTTTCGTATTTTTTTTGCCAACAGTAGTCTCCATGTCCTGGTCTTGGATTGTTTTTTAGGTTTTCATAGTTTTTACTGATTTGGTCCTTGTTTCTGATTATAGCTGTTAGTGGTGTTCCATCTGTTTTTCCATTGAATATTCCTGAGAGTATTTCTACTTGATCTTTTTCGTCACGTGCTGTTGTTATGTTGCTTGTTCCTGGTCTTCTTTTGTTCAGTTCTTCTTGTATGTCTTCTCTGCTTATTTTTATTCCTGCCGGACATCCGTCAATTGTTGCTCCCAGTGCTGTTCCATGGCTTGCTCCGAAAGTTGTTACTTTAAATATTTCTCCTGTTGTATTTGATGCCATTATATTTTACCTCTTGTTATTGTTTTCATCTAAATAGTTTACTGATTGTATTATTGATTCCTGGACATTTGGTATGTGTTTTTCTAGGAAGTTTATTATTTCATTTGATATTGTTTCATCATATTTTTTTGTTTTTTTGTAGTTTATATTGTTTGTTGTTGCCCAGTCGGTTATCCATTGGTGTGGAACATGAGTTAATGGATATATCCTGTTTTCTTCCAGTTTGTTTGTTATTTGTTCTGCATTTGTCATTAAATCTATGTATTTTATTGTAAAGTCATCTAAGCAATTGTTACTTACGATTATATGTTCTTTTTCTTTTTTGTCGGTTATTTTTATTCCATATTTTCTTTTGTATGGTTCTAGGAGGATGTATAATAGTATGTTTTCTATGCTTTCATCATTTTTTATGTATAATGTTTGTCGTGGTTTTATCTGATTTTTTACTGTTCTTGACACTTTTATGCATATTTTCTGGAATATTTTTGATCTTATGATATTTATTTGTGGATATAATTCATGGAATTCTTCTTCTTTTTTTCTGGAAAATTTTGAGAATTTAAGATTGTTTATGTAGATATTGTCTTTGTATAAGCTTATAAACCTTGTATCGACTCCTATCTTGTTTAATGTTTTTATTATTGTTTTTTCTTCTGTGTTCATTTTTAATCATTGTTGTAGTTTTTTTATTAGTTCATTTGTTGTTTTTATATCATATTGTCCTGGTGCTGATTCTTTTGTTATTGAAGCGTATGTCACTGGTGAACCCATTATTGGTGCCATTATCCTCGTGTATGCTCCTAGTTGTCCCATGCTTATTCCTATAATTCCCTTGTTTTGCATTATTAATTTTATCAGGGTATATGTGTCTTCTTTTGTGTTGGGTTGTACTGCTATTTTTGGTATGTCTCCGATTTTAGTTGCTTGATTCACTAGTTCTTGTAGTTTTTCGATTGTTGGTGTTTTTTGGAAGTTATGGTAGGATATTATTGTTTTGTTTGCTTTGTTGATTACTTTTTGTCTGAGTGTTGTTTCGGTCATTAATTCTATGTCTGTTATTTCGACTAGGGGAGCGTTATCTTCTAATATTTTTATTCTTTCTTGTTCGGTTCCCTTGAAGTATCCTCCCTCTTTGGGTGTTCTGTTTGTTAAGATTATTGGTATGGATGTTATTTCTTTTATTGTTTTTATTATTTTTGTTGCTTTTTCTGAGTTTATATCTTTTATTGTATCTAATCTAAGTTCAATATACCCTAGTTCTTCAGTTGTAATTTGTTTAACTGTTTGTATAACTTTTTCCTGGTTTTCTTCTACTATTGAAGCACACACTACTGTTTTTATTTTAATCTACTCCCATTCTAATATTTTGTATTATGTATTATTTTTCTTGGTAATGACTAAAAAAAATTATGTATGATTAATTAAAGATATTTACATAATTCTTTTTTGTGAGGTTATTATATGAAAATGCTTTGTCATGGAATTGATATATCGGATAATGATGTTTCTTGTAGTGATTCGTTGATTGAAAATGTTGAGAACAGTTTATATAAGATTAGGGATGCTGGTGCTATTCATGCATTATTAAGCAATATTACTGGTGATGATATTGTTATCACTGCTATTATTGATGATGATTCCTTGTTAGAATCTGTTAATCAAGCTATTTTTGAGTGTTTTAAGGAGAATGCTCTTGGTTTTGATGATTTGAATGGTGTTAGTTTGAGACGTGAAGATGCTGGTGAGGGCATATCTTATGTTGAGCTTGATTTGGATGATAATTTTATTCCGGATGCTGTTGTGATTAGTTTTGACACTTATTGTGGTGAGTATTTTGTAGGTAATGTTGCGGAGAGTGCTGTGAGAGCTGCTAGTGGGATGGATGATGTTTATAGTGTTAAATCGAGTGTCGTGAATGGTATTACTCATATACCTGGTGTTGGTTTTGTTTCTAATGAGACTGATGATCCTGTGGTTGTTGCTAATGTTACTAATGTTGAACAGGTAGGTGTTGTTGCTGGTGCTATGGTTGGTGCTATTCTTGGTAATAAAAATACGTATCTTGTTAAAAGGCACACTCCTATAAATGTCATACCTGGGAGTGTTATTTTTTCTGTTAGTGCTATTATGAATGGTAATATTATTGATTTGGCTGAAAGTTTTATGTTTCGTAGTAGGATTATGAATAAATAATTGTACCTCATTATTTTATATAATTTACTTTTTTTCATGAAAGTTTATTAACTTTTTGTAAATGTTTAATTATATTTTATTATTATTAGAAATTATCTATTTTTATTAAGAGATTATAATTTTTTGTTACAACATTAAAAGAAAGTTTTTATATTACTTTAAACAGATAGAAAAATAAGGTAATTAATCATAGAAAATATAATGATATAAAATAGATTATCAATATTAATAATTTTTTAGGAGAATGTTAAATTGATTTTATTAGATGAAAACACAAAAGCAATAGTTCAAGGAATAACAGGAAAACAAGGAAGATTCCATACAAAAGAAATGATAGAATATGGAACAAACATAGTAGCCGGTACCAGTCCTGGAAAAGCTGGACAAACAGTTGAAGGAGTACCAGTATACAATTCCATCGAGGAAATCAAAAAATACCATCCAGACATCAACGCAAGTATCATATTCATCCCAGCACCATTTGTAAAGGATGCAGCATTTGAAGCAATAACACAAGTCGACCTAGTGATAATAATAACAGAACATATTCCAATCCACGACACAATGGAAATTGTTAAATATGCAAAAGAAAACAACACAACAATCATAGGTCCAAACACCCCCGGTATTATTACACCAGGAATAGGTAAACTAGGAATTATGCCAACACACATATTCAACAAAGGAAAAATAGGACTAGTATCTAGAAGCGGAACATTAACCTATGAAGTAGCAAGTCAAATAACAGATGCAGGATTAGGTCAAAGTACATGTTTAGGTGTTGGAGGAGACCCAGTAACAGGTATGGACTTTATTACAGCACTAAGAAAATTTGAAGAAGACCCAGAAACAGAACAAATAGTGTTACTAGGAGAAATCGGTGGAATAGCAGAAATTAAAGCAGCAGAATATGCTGAAAAACACGTTACAAAACCAGTCATATCATTCATAGCCGGAGTGTCCGCACCACTAGGAAAACGTATGGGACACGCAGGAGCAATTATTGAAGGTACTGATGGAACCGCTCAAAACAAGAAAGAAATATTAGCACAACATGGAATAAAAGTAGCAAATAAACCAAGTGATATTGTAGACTTACTTAAAGAAAGTATATAATACCTACTCTATAAAATCATCCCTAACATTCATAATGTATAGAACAATAATAAATCTATACACTTTACTAATTTTTAACCCAAAAAAAAATATTTAACAAATAATTTCATATTAATCCAAAAACAAATAAGATAACAATTTTATAAAACAACATATAGTAAGGAAGCATTAAAATGAATTTAAATACAGATGAAATAATTGAAAAATTAGATTCTGGTGAAATAAGAATTCACGAAATAGAAAAATATGCAGAAAATGCAAACCAGGCCACAGACATTAGACGCAAATACATTGAAAACAAGTCAGGCACACAACTAGAACATATAGGAAAATACTCCATTGACATGACACTAACAGCACAAAAAAATATAGAAAACCAAATAGGAACCATACAAGTACCAGTCGGAGTTGCAGGACCAGTAATCATAAACACAGAAGAAGATGAAAAAATAGAAACATATGTTCCCATGGCAACAACAGAAGGAGCATTACTTGCCAGCGTAAACAGGGGATGTTCAGTTATAAGAAAGTCAGGAGGATGCTCAGTATCAATACTTAATAATCAAATGACAAGAGCACCAGTTATTAAGACCAAAAATGTACATGATGCAAGTAAACTAAAAAAATGGATCGAAACACACTTTGATGAAATTAAAAAAGTTGCTGAAAGCACAACAAACCATGGAAAACTCATAAAAATTGATCCAATAGCAATCGTAGGTAAACTAGTATATCCACGTTTTGTATATGAAACTGGAGACAGTATGGGAATGAACATGGTGACAATTGCTACCCAAGAAGCAATTAATTTTATGGAAAAAGAGAATGATATCCATGTAATAGCTCTTAGTGGTAACTTCTGTGTTGATAAAAAACCATCAGCTCTCAATATGATTGAAGGAAGAGGAAAAAGTCTGGTTGCAGAAGTAACAGTTCCTAAGGAAATTGTTGAAAAAACATTGAAAACTACTCCCGAAGCAATTGTAGAAGTAAATTATGCTAAAAACTTAGTAGGTTCTGCTATTAGTGGAAGTTATGGTTATAATGCACATTTTGCCAATATGGTTGCAGCAGTATTTCTAGCATGTGGTCAAGACCCTGCCCATGTTGTTGAGGGAAGTATTGGAATTACCACAGCTGAAGATGTGGATGGCGATTTATACTTTAGTATCACTTTACCTGATTTACCTGTTGCCACTGTTGGTGGAGGCACAAGACTTGAAACTGCTACTGAATCAATGAACATTATGGACGTGAAAGGTAGTGGCAATGTTAATAAATTTGCTTCTATCGTTGCAAGCATTGTTCTTGCAGGTGAACTATCATTAGTTGGTGCTTTAGCTGCCGGACATTTGGCAAGAGCACATAAAGAATTAGGCCGATAAATTTGGAGAATTTGATTAAAAATGAAGATTACTTTAAGACAAATTATTAGAGATTATATTGCTTTAAGTAGATATGTTGCTTTAGGTTCCCTTGATGGTATATTAACTGTTCTCAGTATTTCATTAACAGCTGCTTTGATGGGTATTTCAACGGGTGGTAACGTTAACCCATGGACTGTTGGTCTTACAGGCCTTAGTGGTGGTATTGCTATTGCTTTAAGTAATGGTTTTGGTTCTTATGTTGGTGAACATGCCGAGGAAGGAAAAATTATACGGGATTTGGAAAATCAGATGCTCCTTAAGGAACGTAAACTTGATGATACCGTTATTCATGAACAGGCAAAGTATAGAGTATTTATGAGTATGTTAACTCACGGTTCTGCAAGTTTTCTTGGTTCTTTTATTCCTTCAATACCATTTTTCATATTTGGTGACATTTATACTGCAATTACTGCAACATTAATTGTTTGTTTTGTTATGTTAACCGTTCTTGGTTGTTATCTGGGTAAGATTGCTCGTGAAAGCATGTCAAAAACTGCTCTGCAGATTATTGGTGTTGGAGTATTAATTGTTATCATAAGTTTCCTTATGGGTGGTGGTCATGGATAAGCATATTAATGTGCTTATTCCCCGAAACACCCCTATTTTTTCATAAAACGCATATAGTTTATTATATTATAATATTATCCCCGAATTAATACTAAAAATACTTATATTTAAGTAATTATTGTTTTTTAATTTGATCATTTAATGAATAATGTTAAATTTCATTATCATTTAATGTACTTTGAATTTTAATACACCTAAACCAATAAGTTTATTAACTATGTGGACAAATTTAATACTGTAAGGGATTTGATGTAAATAGCTAGGAAAAAAATTTTTTTTGAATAAATTCATTCACCACTTGAATTGTTAAAAAAAATCACTCTACATCAAACCCCCCTACACATCCTAAACACTAATTTTAAACAACATTCTTAAAAATACTTATTATACCAATAACAAATAATTATACATTAATTAGTTAGGGTAAATCAAAATATCCAAACAAAATAATAACATTAATAGGAGAATTATAATGATAAGATGTATTTCATGCGGAGCAGAATACGACGATGATGAAATAATATATACCTGCGAATGTGGATCAATACTAGAAGTAGTAACAGAAGTAGATAACATACCAAAAGAAACATTCGAAAACAGAAGAGACAACATATGGAAATATAAAGAGTTTCTACCAGTAAATGCTGACAACAGAATCAGCCTAGACGAAGGAGGAACACCATTCTGCAAATGTGAAAAAATAGGCGAAGAACTAGGCGTAGACCTATACGTTAAAGTAGAAGGATCAAATCCAACCGGAAGTTTCAAAGACAGAGGAATGAGTGTAGGAACAACAAAAGCCGTTGACCTAGGAGTAAGCATGGTAGGATGTGCATCCACAGGAAACACCTCCGCATCATTATCAGCATATGCAGCACGTGCAGGACTAAAATGTGCAGTATTATTACCTTCAGGAAAAGTAGCTCTAGGAAAACTAGCACAAGCAATGTTCCATGGAGCAAAAGTATTCGGAGTAGATGGAAACTTCGATGACGCACTAGAAACAATTACCCAACTAGCATTAAACGGAGAATTATACCTGCTTAACTCAATAAACCCATACAGACTAGAAGGACAAAAAACAATAGGTATGGAAGTAGTGCATGATCTTGGATGGCAATCCCCAGATAGAATAGTATTACCAGTTGGAAATGCAGGGAACATATCCGCAATATGGAAAGGAATAACAGAATTTAAAGAAGCAGGATACATAAAAGACACTCCTATGATGACAGGAATTCAAGCAGTCAACAGTGCCCCAATAGCAAATGCAGTGAAAGCTGGAAAAGAAGAAGTTACACCAGTAGAAAATCCGGACACGATCGCAACAGCTATAAGAATAGGAGCACCTGTAAGTAGTGTTAAAGCTATGAGAGCAATAAAAGAATCCAATGGAACAGCAGATACTGTAACTGATGATGAAATATTAGATGCACAGAAATATCTTGCAAGAACAGAAGGTATTGGAGTAGAACCTGCAAGTGCAGCATCCATAGCAGGACTAAGAAAACTAGTGGAAAATGGTGAAATAGACAAAGGTGAACGTGTAGTCTGTGTAGTAACAGGACACGTGCTTAAAGATCCTAATGTTGCAATAGATGCATGTGAAGAACCAACCCAAGTATCTTCAGACCCTGAAGAAATTAGAAGAGTTTTACAAACAATGTAAAAACTCTCTTTTTAACCACCCATTCTTTTTAAATAAATTACAAATGGAAGTATTCCATATGAAAGATCTTAAACAAATTTTTAGTAAAACTTACACCAGAGAATACTTCTCCAGAAACAAGAACTTAATAATATTATCATTAATTATTTTTATAGGCTCTATAATCATAGGAGCAGTATTTAATAAAAGCTTTGAAGCAATAGTAACCGAGATAATCAGACAAATGCTAAATGAAATTTCTATGGAATCCGTTAGTGAAAATGCTGTAAGCTTATTTGTGAACAATATCACTGCAAATCTGGTGATTCTTGCGGGTGGAATAATATTCTCATTATTATCAGTATTTGCAATAATAGTAAATGGTATTCTAATTGGATATGTGTATACATTAACCACGCCCCTTATATTCCTTGTTGGAACAGTACCTCATGGAATATTTGAAATAACAGCACTGATATTGTCATTAACAGGGGCATTTATAATAACAAAGACTGAACTACTTTGTATTCAGGCATTATTTGCAGGGAATTTAAGTTCACAGGTAGAGAATATGAAAATTTGCTTCAAAGACATAATATTTACTATTGTAGTATCATTTGTACTATTAGTATTTGCAGCAATTATTGAAGCAGCAGTGACACCCTTACTTTTAAGTATGGTTGTATAATGAGGAAGAATTATTATGTTAGTAATTATTACTGGAACTCCAGGTACAGGAAAAACGTCAGTTACATCTAAACTAAGAGAGAAGATTGATGCTACATTTATTAGTATAAATGGTTTGCTTGAGGATTATGATCTTAATTTAGGTACTGATGAAAAAAGAGGGTATAAAATTGTTGATACTGATAAAATGGTGCCAGTTGTTGATGGTATTGTCAGAGATTCTCAGAAGGAACTGATAATTTTTGAAGGTCATTTGGCACAGGATTATCCTAATGCAGACTTGGTTATTGTATTAAGATGTGATCCGCTTATTCTTAGGGATAGGTTAAATACTCGTGATTGGAAAGATGAAAAGATACAGGAGAATGTTTCTGCTGAGATACTTGGAATTTGTACATCAGAAAGTTATGAAACATATGGTGATACTATACAAGAGATTGAAACAAGCAATAAAAGTATTGATGAGTTGGCAGATGAGATTGTTGATGTTATTAATGGTGATGTGTCTTTTAGTTTAGGAGAAATTGATTATTTAGCAGATTATTTCCAAATGTTATAGTATTATATTCGTAAATATAATCATCACCATCAGTTCATTATTTTTTTATGGGTCAAAATATATGATTAATTTTGTGATATAAAATCTGTTCTGTTATTAATACTTTTCTATTTTTTATTTTTTTATCCCTCATTTATTACTTTAATTGTTGTTTGTATTATTGTTTATACCTGTTTTATGGGGTTTATTCTTTTGTCTATCTTTTAGGGGCATAACATATTTAAGTAATTGATTACATAAATTATATTATTATTCTTAAGTTTACTATCTAGATTTTATGTATTTTTCATAATTTCATTCCTTGCACTTAAGAAGAATATTCTATATTTTTTAGAGGATTAGATATTTTTGAGTAGAAGAAAACGACCAAAGTATGTTAATAAAATAGCATTAGAGAGAATGCAGATTTTATTTAATCAGGCTGAAAAAGAGTTTTCATCTCACCCAGAACGTTCTGATCGTTATGTTAAGTTAACTCGTAATATCTCTACTAAATATAATATAACGTTACCTTATTATTGGCGAGGAAGGTTTTGTAAAAATTGTAATAAATTCCTTAAACCAGGGGCTAACTTAAGAGTAAGACTTTCTGGTAATACAATTACCCGAAAATGTCTTGAATGTGGTAACTTAACTAAAGTTCCTTACACTCATAAGAAAAACTAGGTTAAAATATTAATTATTTGGAGTCATGATAATTTGAGCAAAGTCCAGAGTAGAAAAGAAATAATGAGAAATTCTTTAAATGCAGTTGAAATTAATATTGGTAAGAATGGTATTAATGAAAATGTTATTGAAGAAATCAAACGTCAGTTAAAGAATGGTGAAATTGTTAAGATTCGTTTTTCTAGAACTATTGCATCCAATAAGGATGAGTTTTTAGAAGAAATTGTTTCAGCTACAAGATCCAAGTTAATTGATGTTCGTGGTAATGTTGCAGTATTATATAAGAGAAAATAATTATCTCTATTAAGTATAGGCAATTTTTTAAAAAATAAAACATTATAATTTAATAGGAGGCTAATTAAACAATGACAACAGCATTCGATGTACCTGCTGAAAGTTTAATCAGCGCATTAAGTGAAGATTTTAAAGAAAATGATAAAATAAACGCACCAGCATGGTCACAGTTTGTTAAAACTGGTGTTCACAAAGAACGCAGACCTGAAAACCCAGATTGGTGGTATGTAAGAACAGCAGCTTTATTAAGAAGAGTTTATATGGATGGTCCAGTAGGACTTAGCAGATTACAAACCAAATATGGTGGAAACAAAGACAGAGGAACCAGTCCTGAAAAATTCAGAAAAGGAAGTGGATCTATCATAAGAACTGCTTTACAACAACTTGAAGAAGCAGGTTACGTAGTTAAAACAGAAGAAGGTAGAGCTGTATCACCTGCAGGTCAATCTTACTTAGATAAAAAAGCTGCTGAAATCATAAAAGATATTCCTGAATTATCAAAATACTAATTAAATTATTTTGGTATGATACTAAAACAAAAGGGAGTTGTATTAAATGAGTGAACTTGACGAAATTAGACGTAGAAGAATGGAACAACTTCAACAACAGCAAATGGCTGCTCAACAACAGCAAGGTGCTAATTACCAACAAATGCAACAAGAAGAGCAGATGAGACAACAGTATGAAGAGCAAAAGAAAAATGCACTTAGACAGATTTTGTCCCCAGAAGCACGTCAAAGACTCGCTAACTTAAGATTAACAAAGGCAGAACTAGTTAATGCAATTGAAATGCAACTAATTCAAATGGCACAATCTGGTAGAATACAGATTCCAGTTAGTGATGCTACATTAAAACAAATCTTAAGAGAAACAACTAATACTAAACGTGAAATTCATATCACAAGAAAATAATCTTTTTCATATTATATGATATATCGTGTATTTTTATGAAGACAGCTGTATTATATAGTGGCGGTAAAGATAGTTCATTAATGGCCGTTATTTTGGATAAACTTGGTTATGATGTTGAATTAATAACCATTAACTTTGGTGTTTTTAATTCATCCAAGCCAGCAATAGAATCAGCAAACAGTTTAGGATTTAAGCACAGAGTATTGAAGTTAGATACTAGTATTTTAAATACTGCTGTGGATATGATAATTGAAGATCAATTTCCTAATAATGGGATTAACCATATTCATCATGAGGTTATTGAGTATTTAGCTGATGAGTTTGATTTAATAGCTGATGGCACTAGACGTGAAGACAGAATTCCTAAACTTACACAGAATGAGATTCAAAGTTTAGAGGATAGGAAGAATGTCCAGTATGTTAACTTAACAGGTATTTGTTATAAGACAATCAATGATACTAGTTACAGATTATTTAATCTCCAATAGGCTGAGAGTGATATTCATAATAGTTCAGATTATGAGATGGAAATTAGAGTATTGCTTGAAGAGAAGGGACAGAACATTAATGAAATATTTCCCCAGCATATTCAATCAAGAGTTATAGGATGGAAGTAAAAATGAGTCGTAACAAAAATTTACCAAAAAAATTAAGATTAGCTAAAAAAGGCAAACAAAACAGAAGAGTTCCTATATTTGCTATGATAAAAACATCAAGAAAATTAAGAACTCATCCAAAAGCTAGACAATGGAGAAGAAGCAAAATTAAAGTATAAGCTTTTAGAGTTTATCTTTGATTTTTATATAATTTATAGGAGCGTATTAGAATGGAAAGAATTTACACAATTCCTCTTAGAGATGTAAAAAGAGTACCTAGAACTAAAAGGTCACCAAAAGCAATGAGATACATCAGAGAATTCATTCAAAAACATATGAAAGCTGAAGATGTTATAATTGACACAGCTGTTAACGAAAAAATTTGGGAAAGAGGACGAGAAAAAATCCCATCAAAAATTAAAGTTAAAGCTGTTGAAGAAGACGGTACAGTAGAAGTAACATTAGTAGATGAATAATTTTTTTACTAAATGCTAACTATGAGATTATTATGTTATCTATTTTCTTTATCATAAATTACGAGTTACTAAAGAGGTAGATAATAATGTATACATGTACAAGAGAACTTAATCAACTCTCTTCCCTACTTAAATATAATTTAGAATGTTTGAGAGGTGGGCATTTTAATTATATTGATACATATTTAATAAAACTCACAGATGGAGTGATAAAATGATACAAAGATTCGATATTGATGGAAATCCTAATTTAGGTGTTTCTATACTTGCAAAAGATAATGTTGCTATAGTTTCACAGGGACTCCAAGATACATATTTAAAAAGTATCGAAGAAACTTTACAAGTACCAATAATAAAAACGCCAATCTGTGGTAGTAATCTAGCAGGAGCATTAATGGCTGGAAATTCTAACGGTCTACTTGTATCACCATATGTCTTTTCACATGAATTAGATATACTAAGTGAACATGATATTAACGTGGAAATAATACCAGACAAATTAACTGCAATAGGTAACATTATTGTAGCTAACGACAATGGAGCTATTGTAAATCCAGAATTGTCAAGTGATGCAAAGAAAATCATCAGAGATACCTTAGATGTGGAAATTGTAGAAAGTACCATAGCCGGTCTGGATATTGTTGGTTCAACAATTGCAGCAACCAATAAAGGTGCTTTAGTTCATCCTGATGCATCAGATGAAGAACTAGACTTAGTTGAAGATGTATTAGGAGTACCTGCAGAGATTGGTACAGTTAACCGTGGAGTAAAACTCGTAGGAGCATGTATCATTGCAAATTCTAACGGAGTTATTGTAGGAAATAAAACTACAGGACCCGAACTAGCAAGGATTGATCAAGTATTCAACTTATTTGAGGTAACATTATGAAAACAAAAATATTTAGAGTAAAAGGAAAACTTTTAGATGTTGATAAGACTAAAGTATTCACAAGAGAATTAAAAGCAATAAAAGTAGAAGATGTTGAAGAAAAATTATATTCTGAATTTGGTAGTAAACACAGATTAAACAGAGACCAAATCATCTTCGACGATATCTCTGAAATATCAGCAGATGAAGTAACTGATCCTATCGTAAAAAGTTTATTATAAACTTCATGGTACACTATAAATAGGAGTGTGTTCCAATGGAAGATAGACAAAAATTAGAACAAATGGTTAATGAGATTAATCAGTTACAACAACAAGGGGAAACAATCACCCAACAGATTGAACAATTAAACGTATCATTAAATGATATTCGCTCTGCCCAGGAAGCTGTTAAAGGAATTAAAGGAGCTACCGGAAAAGAAACCTTAATTCCAATAGGAGCCGGATGTTTCATCACAACAGAACTTAAAAATGAAGATATTATTGTTGGTGTAGGTTCTGATGTAGCAATAAAAAGAAGCAGAGAAGAAACTGAGGAAACTCTTAAACAAGACAAAGAAGAAGTAGAAAAATTAATCAGATCATTAACTGAACAATTACAGAAAATTAATGATTACATTACTCAAAGAAGACCAGAAGTAGAAAGATTAATGAAAGAAACAGGAGTACAGTAATTACTCTATGTATCCTACTTTCTTTTATTTTAACCACCAACATTTAACTCATATTTTTAGATATCACTTATTTTGAAAGACGCTATTTTCATTTTAATAAAAAATAGGCTTTGTAGAAAACATATATTTTTATCATATTTCGCAAAAAAATTTCTATTTTTAATCGATTATTTTCTAAAAATTCAAGTAATACTTTGATAAAAATAGATTATTACAGTTATTGCAAGTGTAAATTAATTTTTACAGAATAATAATTAACTAAAAAGTAATAAAAGATAAAATAAGTATTTATAATATAAATAGAATAGATATAATTATGCAAACAGAAAATATCTATTCTATAAATAATTATTAGAATTCTAGACAACTTAAACTTTTCGATTTTGGACTTTCAAGACAGAAAACTCCTTCTTTACTACAATTATCAAAAATTGAAAAAGTAGATTTAACTGGTAATATGATGTTAGATTTTGTTTTAA
>JAFRKG010000066.1 GCA_017431845.1 Methanosphaera sp.
AAAACTACATAAAAAAAATAGAAAGCCTCCATATCAATAATACCAAGTTAAAACTTTAATTACAAAATAACTATAAAACCCCTAATAAGATAGAAACTAAAATTCAAAAAGCACGTATCACCCACATTTTAGTTTCAAAAAAACACAACAATAATTAAAGTTTTAAAACTCATTTTTTATTTTTAACTATATAATTATTATACATGATATCCACATCCCACAACACACCACTAAAAAATATCTTTTTCCCAAAAAATACTCCCAAAATAATAGACAATAATAATAATTAAAAATACCAAAAATATATATAAAGTGAAATTATCTTTCAACAAAAGATTAAAAAAAATAATATCATATATCTATTCAAAAAAAAGATCACTTTAAAAATAAAAGAATATTAAGAAGGGAGGTAAAAAAAACTATGTCAATGACAATAGCTGAAAAAATATTAGCAAAAGCTTCAGGAAAAGATAAAGTAGAAGCTGGAGAAATAGTAATGGCAGACATAGACATTGCTATGGTACACGACTTAACCGGACCACTAACACTCCAAGCACTCGAACAAATAAATACAGATAAAGTATGGGACCCAGAAAAAATAGTAATCCCCTTTGACCACCAAGTACCAGCAGACACATTAGACGCTGCAAAAAACCACCAAATTTTAAGAGAATTTGTAAAAGAACAAGGAATAACTAATTTTTACGATGTATACGAAGGAGTATGTCACCAAGTAGTACCAGAAAAAGGACATGCACTACCAGGAACAGTAATTGTAGGAAGTGACTCACACACCTGTACAAACGGAGCACTCGGAGCATTCTCAACAGGAATAGGATCAACAGATATGGCAATGGTATTTGCAACAGGACAACTCTGGTTCAAAGTACCAGAAACCAACAGATTCAACATAACAGGTAAACTACAAGAAAACGTAACAAGTAAAGACGTAATCCTAAACATCATAGGACAAGTAGGACAAGACGGATCAACATACAAATCATGCGAATACGCAGGAGAAACCATACAAAACATGGAAATGTCAGACCGTATGGTACTAAGTAACATGGCAATAGAAATGGGCGGAAAAACAGGTATAGTAGAACCAGACAAAATAACAGACGAATACCTTAAAAACAGGACAAACAAAACATACACAAAATTCACAACAGACCTTGACGCACCAAGCCTAAACACAATAGACATAGACGTAAGTGACCTAGAACCACAAGTAGCATGTCCAAGCCACGTAGACAATGTAAAACCAGCAAGCGAAGTAGAAGACGTAGAAATAGACCAAGTATTCATAGGCTCATGTACCAATGGAAGACTAAAAGACCTACAACAAGCAGCAAAAGTACTTAAAGGAAACAAAATCAAAGAAGGAGTAAGAACACTCGTAATACCAGCATCAAGAACCATCTACCAACAAGCACTAAAAGAAGGACTAATGGACATATTCGTAGAAGCAGGAGCACTCGTATGCAACCCATGCTGTGGACCATGCCTCGGAGGACACATAGGATTAATAGGAGACGGAGAAGTAAGCCTATCAACATCCAACCGTAACTTCAAAGGAAGACAAGGAAGTCCAGAAGGAAAAGTATACCTAAGTTCACCAATAGTAGCAGCAGAAAGTGCATTAACAGGACACATCACATCACCTGAAAACAAATAAAAAAAATGGAGGGTAAAAAGTTATGGAAAAAATAATAGAAGGAAGAGCCTTAAAATTAGGAGACGACATAGACACAGACAGCATACTCCCAGGAAGATACCTAACACTAAGCAAACCAGAAGACCTAGGAAAACACGTAATGGAAGGATACGACCTACACTACAAAGACAAAATCCAAGAAGGAGACGTAATTGTAGCAGGAGCAAACTTTGGATGTGGATCAAGCCGTGAACACGCACCAATAGCCCTAAAAGCAGCAGGAATCAAAGCAGTAGTAGCAAAATCATTTGCAAGAATATTCTACCGAAACGCAACAAACATAGGACTACCCCTAGTAGAAGCACCAAACGGACCAGACGACATAGAAGAAGAAGACATACTCAAAATAGACCTAGAAGAAGGAACATTAAAAAACAAAACACAAGACAAAGACTATGACTTCACAAAACTACCAGAATTCATGTTCGAAATAGTGGAAAATGGCGGACTAATAGAATACCTAAACAAAACAAGATTTAATTAAGAGGACAAAAAACATGTATAACATAGCAGTAATTCCAGGAGACGGAATAGGAGAAGAAGTAGTAAAAGCAACAACAACAGTACTAGACAAACTTGACGTTGAATTTAACTACACCCATGCAATAGCCGGAGACAAATGTAAAGAAGAAACAGGCGTACCACTCCCAGACGAAACCATACAAATTGCAAAAGAATCAGATGCAGTACTATTCGGAGCAGCAGGAGAAACTGCAGCAGACGTAATCGTAAGATTAAGACATGAACTAAGCACATTCGTAAATCTAAGACCAGTAAAATCATTACAACCAGAAAAATATGGAAACATAGACTTCATGATTGTAAGAGAAAACACTGAAGACTTATACATAGGAGACGAAGAAGAAACACCAGAAGGTGCAATAGCAAGAAAAAAAATAACCAAAGCAGCATCAGACAAAATATGCGAATATGCATTCAAATATGCAAAAGATACTGGAAGAAAAAAAGTAACCGCAGTACATAAAGCAAACGTTCTCAAAATATCCGACGGACTATTCAAAAAATGCTTCTATGAAACAGCAGAAAAATATCCTGAAATAGAATCAAATGACTTCTACGTAGATGCAACAGCAATGTACCTCATTACAAACCCGCTTGACTTCGAAGTAATTGTAACAAGTAACTTATACGGAGACATATTATCTGATGAAGGAGCAGGACTTGTTGGTGGCCTCGGAATGATACCATCAGCAAACATTGGAGACGAAAACGGTTTATTTGAACCAGTACACGGATCAGCACCAGACATTGCAGGACAAGGAATTGCAAACCCTGTTGCAACAATACTATCAGCATGTATGATGCTTGACTACCTTGGAGAATCAGAATCAGCACGCAGAATAGAAGACATTATTGTTGAAGTTATCCAGGAAGGAAAAATTGTAACACCAGACCTTGGTGGAACAGCATCAACACAGGAAATGGCAGAATACATTGCAAGCAAAATATAAAAAAAAGAATAATATAACGTAATAAAAAAAATATGATAAACAATAATACACAATGGAGCAAAATAAAATGGCAAAAAATAAAAAACGAACAACTATAGAAAAAATCCGCAGATTAAACACAACACAACTAGTTGCACTATTTATTATATTCATTATGGTAGTCAGCTCAGTATCAGCATTCGTATTATACCTAGTTTAAATAAAAAAAAATGTATTATTACACAATAGGAGAATAGATATTATGATAAAAATAGGAGCCGTAGTAGCAGAATTCAATTTTGATATTACAAGCATGATGTTAGAATTAGCAAAAGAACATGCAAAATTCTTAGATGCAGAAATTACAGAAATAATTGCAGTACCAGGCGTATACGATATGCCTATAGCAATCAAAAAATTATTAGATGATGGAAATGTAGATGCTGTAATCACACTCGGTGCAGTAATCGAAGGAGACACAGAACACGATGAAATAGTTGTTCAACATGCAGCAAGAAAAATTACAGACCTATCACTAGAATACAACAAACCAGTAACCCTAGGAATATCCGGTCCGGGTATGACAAGACTTGAAGCACATCAACGTGTAGAATACGGAAAACGTGCAGTAGAAGCAGCAGTAAAACTTGTTAAAAGGTTAGCATAAACATTAATCCCCTCCCTTTCCTAATATTCTTTTAAACAATAAATTATTAAAGGAACAATGAAAATATGGAAATTTTAACACCTGAAGAATTAAAAGAAAAATATAATGATCCTTGGATAACACCATACCACGAAATACTAACAGTAACCGATACCGATGAAGAAAAAATAGAACTCATAGAATACCATCCATGCCCAGTTGGTTCAGATTGGATGATAACACAATACAAACAAACCAGTCCACTCATAACAGATGCAAAACGTGATGGAAACAAACACACCTATTATGTTAAAAAAGGTAAAACAGAACTAAGTCTTAAACCAAGTTATCAAGCAGCAGGAATAGAAGAAGCAAGTATTGAAGAAGATGAAATTAGAATAGTTCATGCAGGACTTGCCGGTGCGGGAGTTGGAGCAGCATTTTGTCGTGGAAAAGCCGAAGGCGTGAAAAGGATCGAATTACTTGAAAAAGGTGGAGGCTCAAAAGTTGGACGTGCAGCCATCATAACACCAAAACTTAAAAAAGTTATAATAGGCTTAGATGATACTGATATTCCAACAGAAGGTGCAACTTGGACATTAGCAAACAATATTGCAAACGAAATTCAGGATGAAAAAGGCTACAAATATCTTGAACATATCACTTGCCAACTATATCCAAATAATCCTAATAAAACTAAGAATTGTGTTTCAATAATACTGGTATTTGCTGTTAAAGAGGATGAGAAGGAAGATTTAATATCAAGTATTAAATCCAAACTTAAAGAAAAAACTTTATCAGACAATACTGCTTTTGTAGTATATGAAAAATTAGATATTCCAGAAGCTGTTCAACAATATGGTTTAGAAGCTAAAAAGTCAATGAAATATTTTGATGAAGCTGAACGTATTGCAAAAGAAAACAATATTCGGATAGAATATGTTACCGGACAAGGTGGACTGATTGGTGCACTTGCAGCAATAGGATTATATAACAACCCAGAAGAATATGCTAAAGTCTATTATGAAGAATAGACTTATATTAAACCTCTTTTTTTTAAATGGAATTTTTTTGCCATCCTACAATGGCACATTGTCCCATAGATACACTTCCATCTCCTGAACATGTTTGTTCATGTTGTACGAAGACGTAACCTTCCTGTTCAACATATGTTTTAACTACTTCTGATATGAATTCATTATAGAATACTCCGCCGGTTACTCCAATCACATCAGTACTATGCACTTTTGCAGTTGCTACTGCTAATTGTGCTAATTTTTCGGCCAGTGCTCTTTGGCATGCACATGCTATTTCTTCTATTAGTACTCCACTATTTATTAAGTCAAGAACATCTACCAGTAATGAGCTTGTATTTATTATATTCCTATCATCTGCTAATCTTGATTCAAGGAGTATGTCCAGTACGTCGAATCCTTCTCTTGCTGATGATTCTAGTTTCATGGAACATTCTCCTTCGTATCCCCTGTTTCTGCTTATTCCTAATAAAACACTTATACTGTCTAATACTCTTCCCATACTACTAGTGTATGCTGTGTTGAAGTTATTTTCTAGTTGTTTTAGGGTTATGTCCACTTCTTTTTCTCCATATTTGAAGTATGATGCATAGTTTGTTTTCATTATTCTTCTTAGTTCTTCAGTATCCATTGCATCATAGAGTATTCCCATTGCCATCCTTATTGGATATTTTGTGCTTAGATCTCCTCCAGGCATTGGTTGTAATTCTAGTCCTCCATGGTTTATGTAGTGACCTGTATTGTTCAGGTAGAGTACTTCTCCTCCCCATATGTTTCCGTCTTCACCATAGCCTACTCCATCTGCTGCTATAACTACCATTTCGTCTAGTTTATGTTCTGCCATCAGGCTTGCTGCGTGTGCATGGTGATGTTGTACTTGTATCATTTCTGCATCGTATTCTTCTGATAGTTCCTTTGCTAGTTTTGTTGTGTTGAATTCTGGGTGCATGTCTGCAGCGATGTAGTCTATGTTGTCACATCTTGTTAGTTTTAGTAAGTGTTTTATTGCATCTTCCATGAATTCTAGTGTTTCGAATTTTGATGTGTTTCCTATGTGTTGTGAGGGGTAGCATTTTCCATCTTTTAGTACTGAAAAGGTCACATCTAATTCTGGTCCTACGGCTAGTATGTTGTCTGTAACGTTTATGTTGGAGAAGTCAAATGGTTTTGGCACGTATCCTCTTGATCTTCTTATGAATCCTGGTTTTCCGTTTCTGAATCGTATTACACTATCGTCGCATCTGTTTAGTATTGTTCTGTTGTGTAGTAGGTAGTAGTCTGCTATGTTATCTAGTTTGTCTACTATTTCTTCATTGTTTATTAGCATTGGGTTTCCTGGCATGTTTGCTGATGTCATTACATATGCTGGTTCTATTGTGTATTTGAATAGGAGGTGGTGTAGTCCTGTGTAGGGTAGCATTATTCCCTGGTTGTGCAGTCCTGGTGATAGTTTTTTGGATAAGCAGTAGTCTTCTGATTTGTTTAGTACTACTATTGGTCTTGCTACTGATTCTAGTATTTTTTTTTCTTCTTCTGTGTAGTCTACGAATAGTTTGGCTGTTTGCATGTCTGGTGTCATGCATGCGAATGGTTGGGTGTATCTTCCGAGTCTTTCTCTTAGTTTTTCTATTGCATCATCTGTTGATGTTTTGCATACTAGGTGTGTTCCGCCTATTCCTTTTATTGCCAGTATGTTTCCTTCATCTATTAGTCTGCTTGCTTCTCTTATCGGGTCTCTTGATGGTATTTGTCCATCTTTGTATAGGTATACTTGTGGTCCGCAGTCTGGACAGCATGTTGCTTCTGCATGGTATCTTCTGTTTAGTGGGTCTGTGTATTCCTGGTTGCAGAATGAGCATAATGGGAAATCGTCCATTGTTGTGTTTTTTCTGTCATAGGGTACTTCATCTATTAGTGTGAATCTTGGTCCACAGTTTGTGCATGCTGTGAATGGATAGTAATAATGGTGGTCTTTTGTGTTTAGTATTTCGTTTAGGCATTCGTCACATATGCTCATGTCTGGTGGTATTACTGCTGATCCGGATAGTTTGTTGCTGCTGGTGATTATTGTGAAGTCTGTGTATTTGTTTTCTTGTGTGACTTCTTCTTTGATTTCTACTTTTATATCATTTATTTCTGAACGTACTGGCTTATATTCTTGTAGTTCGTCTACGAATAGGTTTATGTCATCTATTGTTCCTTGTATTATTATTTCAACTATGTTTCCCATGTTACGTACGTATCCGTTTAGGTTCATTACTTTTGCTAGTCGGTATACTGTTGGTCTGAAACCTACTCCTTGTACTATTCCATCTACTAATAAGTGTGCAGTATATTCTTTCATGATATCCCATTACTTGTTTTTAATGTATTAGTGTATCTTTTTTTAAATATTAATATAGATAGGTTTAAATAGAATTGTAGACTATGAAAAAGTATATGAATTAATTTGTTATTATGAGGAGTTTTTTATGAGAGATATTTTGATGAAATTGATTAATGGTGAGATTAGTATTGAAAGTGCTGAAAATGAGCTTAAGATTATGCAGATTCATGAGATTGGTGATAATATTAAGTTTGATTCTACTCGTGAGAATAGGGTTGGTGTTCCTGAGGCTGTTTATTCTCAGGGAAAAAGTGATGAAGACTTGCTGAAAATAATCAACAATATCAATTTTATAGACAATTTAATGATAACAAGACTCCCTGAAGACAGGTTTAATTCCATTAAGAATAAAATAAATGAAGATGTTCTGGAAAAATCAACTTATTATAATAACGCATCTATATTAACCATTAACAAAAAAGAGCCGAAAAAATGTAAAGGAAAAGTAGGCATAATAACAGCAGGAACAGCAGACATACCCATAGCAGAAGAATCAAGAATAACCCTACAACAAGCAGGATACAAAGTAGTAACAACATACGACGTTGGAGTAGCAGGAATACACAGACTAATAGATAAAATAGCATACATACTAGAAGAAAAAGTCGATATCATAATAACCCTTGCAGGAATGGAAGGAGCCTTACCATCAGTAGTAGCAGGAATAGTAGACATGCCAGTAATAGCCGTACCAACATCCACAGGATACGGAGTTGGAGAAAAAGGATTCACAGCACTATTTGCAATGCTACAATCATGCGCCCCCGGTATTGCAACAATGAACATTGACAACGGATACGGAGCAGCAGTATATGCAATAACAATACTAAAACAAATAGAAAAAAGAGTAAACGAAGGATACTAATGAGTACTTGACAAAATTATTTTTGATAGAAAAAAAGTAATACTCTCAAGGAATAATTCTCTTTTTTATCTTATGAAAATAACATGATTGTCTTTGTTCAAATCAAACTAACAAATATTTTACAAAAATAATTTATGATTTAATCATAATTTTTTTTGGTAATATGTTTTAAAGAGGTTTGATTTTACTTGGAGCGTACTGGACCCACTTATACAGTCGTTCAAAATTGAATTTCTGCTTACTTTTACGTATAATATTGGCAGCAGCATTTACATCTGCATTTAACAATTTTCCACCAAATGTTTTATATAATCCTCTTTTAATTCGTTTACCTTTAAACTCATATTCCTTTTCCTGTCCATTATTTGAGTCGTATACAGGTAGTATGTCATTATCGAGGAAGCTGCTTTTGCTAGTGTAGGATTCTTCTTGAATTATTAGTGTTAAGTCATGTATCTTACATTTATTTTCTAATTTTTCTTTGAATTTTTTGAATGCAATATGAGTAAATATTTGATTTTGCTTTTTTCCTATATTACTCTTGTATTGGAAGTTTTTGTTGTATCCAAGTATTATGGTGCCAATATCTTGATCTTTACAGGCATTTATTATTGTTTTTGTAACGTGGTTTAGGTAGTTGTTTTGTATTTGTTTGAATTTGGTATTTATCTTTTTTATTCTTCGGGATTTTTTTAAGCCCGTTTTGTTTAGTATTGATTGGTAATGTGCTACTTTTTTGCATTTAAATGCTATCTGATTTTTTAGAAATTTCCCGTCCACTATAAATGGAGTCTCTTCAGTTGTAACAACTGTTGCAAAATTATTAACACCCAAATCAATACCCATAACATTATCTTTATCTAAACCGAGTGGTTCTTTTTCTGCCTGATAGGTGAAATTTGCCTTAAACATTCTACCATTGTCTATTGGTATAATTTCTACTTGAATAATCTTTTTATCTCGTATATCTTCTGGAATTTTAATTCGTGGCCTAACATTAACATCCACCAATTCTTTTTTATATTGCCTGCTAAGGGGTAATTCAATATAACCCTCCCTTAATTTCTTTTTGGAAGAGGTTATAGACTCTTTTGGTATAATTATATTGTGTAAACGATTATAATGCTTTTTAGGACTATGAACGTCCCGATTAAATTCATTGTCAATTTTCTTATTTAATAATGTAACATACCCATTAAAAGAATCCACATGCTTTTTAATAGCGGCATTTGCCAAATGAGTTTGAACTAAAGAATACTCATTAAATTCAGATTTAACATCGGAAATGATTGATTTATAATTTATTTTCTTATAATGTTTATCATCACTTTTCTTGATTAAATATGTTGTTTCTACAGCACAATTTCTTAAATTGTTAAGTTTCAATGAAATATCCACTAAAACATCATATTGCTTCTTAGAAAGCCCACGAACAAGAATACTCTTAGTCAAATACACAACATCATCACATAACATAATAATATCTACTAAAAAAACTCACTCCTATACCATATAATATAAAACCATGATATTAAACAATAACTTTAAATATAAAATGTACATAAAATTTAATAAGTTAATGAATAATCATATGATTCATATAATAATATTCTATACAAACTAATATATAAATGTAACATTAGCATAATAATAGATCAAAATTATATGTTGAGAACTACTACAAAAAATTATTAAATAATTATTAAAATAAACAAAAAAAAAGTATTACAAAAAGACAAAAAAAGATATTTTTGTCAAGTACTCCTAATATAAAAAAAAGAGTTGATAAAAAATGATAATAGAAATCATATTCATGATAGGGCTAATAGTTGTTGCAGGAATAATCTTAAACCTCATACTCGACATAGGAAGTACCCTGCTAAAAATTGTAGCACACATCATATCAGGATGGATACTACTAACACTAGTGAACTTAGTACCTGGAATATACATTCCAATAAATACACTTACAGTACTAATATCAGGATTTGGAGGAGTAGTAGGTACAGTACTACTAGCATTCCTATACCTAATATTCTAATCTTTTAATTTTTTTAAAATATCCCCCACACCATAACCAAAACCTTTTTCAGCCAATACACTATCCGCAGCACGACCCAAAATGAATGATGCAATATAAGCTGCATCAAATGGTGAAACTTGTGTTGCTAAAGCAACAGTTAATCCTGCGAGAAGATCACCTGTTCCTCCAATAGTCATACCCTGATTTCCAGTTTTATTTAATTTATAATCATCCACTGATGATATTATATCAACAACATCCTTCAACAATATTGTAACATTATATTCCACGGATAACTGTGTTAATAACCTAATTTTATCATCTAATTTTTTAGGAATATCCCTGCCAAACAAGCCCGTAAACTCGTGTTTATGGGGAGTTAACACCATATTATCTTTTAACAAGTCCCTGTCAATTAATTTTAAAGCATCCGCATCAATAACCAATGGTTTATCAATACTGGATAATATTTTATTGAATAATATTCCTGTTTCCTTTTCAATCCCACTACCTGATCCAATAAGTACTGCATCAACCCGTTCAGATAATTCCATTACCGTGTCAAATGCGTCCATAGTCAATATTTTACCTTCAACACCTCGAACAATAAACTCTGGATTATACTGTTTAATTATGTTAGCAGAAGATTCGGGTGCAACAATATACACCAAATCCACAAGTTGTGTCAGACAACTATTAGCAGCAAAGACCACTGCCCCAATATAATCAGGATTTGAACCAACTATCAACACGGACCCGTTTTGTCCTTTATGAGAATCAGTACCGGGAGTTTTAAGTTTTAGAAGGTCGCCTTCTCCAACATATTCCTCTGAAACTCTTGGTATTCCTATATCTAACACTTCTATTTCACCAGTATAAGACTTTTGAGCCTTAAGTAATCCTGTTTTCATCTTATGTAATGTTAGTGTAGTGTGAGCTACCACTGTCTTATCCACTACCTGTCCATTATCAGGGTTTAATCCTGAAGGAACATCTACAGACAGTACGATTGCCGGCGAGTAGTTTATTGTATCCACTGCACTTGAAATTGGTTGTCTGAGTTTTCCATTAACTCCGGTTCCCAGTATTGCATCCACTATAATATCAGAATTATCTGGTTGTATCTGTGTAGAATCTGTAATAATATTTAATTTAAGGTTTTTATCTGTTTGAGCTATTATTTTTATTGATTCATAGTTTGTTCTGGAATCTGGATTTTTTATATTTTCTGGACGTGCCAATAGGAATAAATGTACTTTATATCCATGATTCAGGAGGTGTCTTGCTATAACAAAGCCGTCTCCACCATTTCCGCCAGTCCCTGAATATATTGATACCTTTTTTTTATTGGGGTATGTGTTTACAATATAATCTGCTATCCTTGTTCCTGCATTTTCCATTAATACCAGTGTAGGTATATGATTATATTCAGTGTTTTTATCTGTTGCCCTCATTTCTAATGGTGTTAGTATGTCTTTCACTTTCACATCCCCTCCTCAAAAATCTATTTCTTTATTCTATTAGGTTTATCTTATATTTTCCCAGGTTGCCACCATAGTTTCCTGCAGAAATTTTAACAACATCAGGTACTGATTTTATTGCATTAATTGCATTTTGTGTAGCTTTTTTAACACTTTCTTCTGTGAGTCCGTCAAATACTATTTCATATACTCCGTTAACTTCTTCGGGCAGTTTTGTTGTTTCTACGGTGTCTTTGAGTGTTGGACAATATTCTTCATTTGTTGTTGCGTGCATGAATTTATATTTTTTAGATCCTACTTTTGAACCTGATGCAACTATCCCACCAGGAAATGGAGTTATAACTCCAGGAACATCTTTTATTGCATTAACTGCTGCTTCTGCTGCTATTAGTGCTGATGCTTGTGTTTTTGCCATTATGAATAGGTTTCCACCGGCTACTGCATTTACTATTCCGAAGTTTTCTTCTATAAGGAAGTCTCCTGACATTACAGGTATCTTATACATTTGCTTATCGTATAATTCTACTTTTTCCTGGTATCCATCTGCAAAGAATGCTAATTTAAAGCCTAAGTTTGTCTGTTTTTCACTATCAGGTAACAAGTTAAAAACTGCTGTTGTTGGTGCGGTCAATACTGCTTGTCCTATTCGTTCAAGTAATTGTTCTTCTACCTTTTCTGTTTTGTTCTGACATATTATTATTGAATAGCCCGGTCTTCCGTCTGGCGTGTTTTCTGGGCCTACATACTGGTCAATACCTGCTTCTGCAGGACATCCTATGAATGATGTTGCAAATCCTGTTGCTTCTGTTGCAGCTATTTTTGCCAAGTTTTTTGTTGCTGCTGTGATTAATAAATGTGATGCTTTCGTATTGAATGCTTCTGCATATGTGTCTTCTATTATTGGTGAATTCATAAATAAGTAATCTCCATGAAAATTTTTTATTAAAAAAAAAGAGTTTATAATTAGAGTATTTGACTATTCTACTTGGTCTAATACTCCTGTTCCAAAGAATGGTAGTAATATAACTCCTAATATTAAAACCATCCATAATGATATCATACGTTCTATTAATGTTGCTGCAGTACTTACTGATGCTGATATTCCAGCCATTGAATATAGGAGAATCATAACTCCATCGATTGATCCTAGTCCACCAGGCAGTAATGGTATAATACCTATTAATGATGAAACCAGGAATACTGCTGCAATCATTCCTAATGACACGTTAACTCCAAATGCCATGAATACTATGTATACTCTTAGAAGTTCCAAAAACCATACAAGGAATGATATTGCTGATGCTACAATTAACAATCGTTTATTACTTAACAGGTATTTCAGACTGTTCTGAAAACCAAGTAATGAAGTGAGAGCTGTTTCTTCGTATTTATCCACTTTATTAGTGAAACGTTTAATTTGTCTAAATACCCATTTAACAGTAGATAATGCAATTGCTTCATTAAAACATAAGAGTATAATGAATAGTAATGCTATTATAAACAGTAATAATGATATTAACAATAGTGAAAATAGTGAAGCACTTAAATGCAGATAGAGCATAAGATAAGCTATTGCAAAAATAGCTAATACCATAAATGGGAATGTGTCAAATATTTTATCACCCATTACTGATGCAAATGTTCTTTTAAAGTCCTCGTTTGAACTTTTACTAAGCAGATACGCACGTACAGGTTCTCCACCACTACGTCCACTAGGTGTTAAATCATTTATAGCAAGCCCGATTATTGTCATTGCAAATAGAGGCAGTTGTTTATGTGGTATGTTTAATGATTTACATATTATACTCCAACGAGTATTCCATAAGGCTAAAATAATAATTTGCACAACTATTGCCAATATCACATAATTCATGTTAGCTGTTTGCAGTGCAGATAATATTTGGTCGGGTCCTATGAACATTATCATAGCTATTAAAATTATTAGACCTATTGCAAGTAATACTCCTATTTTTTTATAATCCATAGTATCATCCAACACTTTTAAGAGAAATATGATTCTTTATTATATAAGTATTATGTTAAAAGTAATTAATTAAATTATATATTGGAAAAAAATTATTAATATGTTATAATATAAGTAGAAGTATTATATGAGGACAAACTTATGATAAATGTTATAATTATTGGTGGGGGAAGAGTCGGATTACACTTGATAGATACCCTTAGAAAACGTCATAATTACAGTATTACCCTTATAGAAAATCATAAGTCCATTTATGATATTGTTGATAAAAAATATGATGATGTTAAAATCATAAAGGGAGATGCAACAGATAGAAAAATATTAATTAAGGCTGGCATCGAAACGGCTGATATTCTGGTTATTGCAACCAGTATTGATGAAGTTAACTTATTAGTGGGTATCATTGCACAAGATTATAATTTGAATAAGATTATTGCACGAACTACAAATCCATCACATATGAAAATGTTTAAAAAGTTAGGCTTGAATGAGGTAGTTAGTCCCGAACTT
This sequence comes from Methanosphaera sp., assembly GCA_017431845.1. GTDB lineage: Archaea > Methanobacteriota > Methanobacteria > Methanobacteriales > Methanobacteriaceae > Methanosphaera. Next base: position 14,098 of record JAFRKG010000066.1, read on the forward strand.
GCAGCTTGTAGTGATATTGAGAAGAAGATTATTCCACAAAACATTTCCGAAATTGCAGTTACTGGTAAGGGAGATTATGAACTTATGGATGTTACTGTTAAGTCCAGTAAAGTAATTGGTAAACGTATTGGTGATATTAGTCCTAGTAACGATTTTATAGTTGTAATGTGTCATAAGGATGATAAATTTTTGATTGCTGAAAATAATATTGTTTTAGAAAAAGAGGATGTTGTTAGTGTGCTTGTTAGAACTAAAGCAATTAAGAAAACTAAAAAGTATTTTACAAAATCCGGAATTCTGCCTATATGATAAAAAGGGTGGTTATGTTGAAGAGTTTCATAATCTGGATGCTATCATAACAGATAAGGATATTTGTTCTGGAACTTGTGATATTGCGTATGGTCCATGACCTGAGAATAATTGTACTGCATCCAAGTCTGCTATTTTTAATATTGATTCTCTCATTTCCTGAATATTTCCTGTTGGAAGGTCTGTTCTTCCAAAGTTTCCTCCGGAGAATATTGTATCTCCACTTATCAGACTTTTTCCATCAAATAAGCATATTCCTCCACGTGTATGTCCAGGGGTGTGTATTACTTCGTAGTCTCCTATTTTGTCGCCTTCGTTTAGTTCTTTGATTTCTAAGTCTGGAACTTCCATTCCGAAGGATGCTGCTACTGTTGCATTTGCATCTTTTTCTTCTACTGTTTTTAGGTCTAATGGGTGCATGTATATTTCATATCCGTATTCGTCTTGTAATTGTTTGCATGCTCCGATATGATCAAAGTGGCAGTGTGTGGCTACTATTTTTTTTATATCTGTCATGGCTAGTCCTGCTTGGCTGATTTCATTTTTTAGGTATTCTATGTTTTCTCCACTTCCCGGATCTATTAGTGTATCGCCTATTATGTAAGTGTTTGAATCTCTTCCTTTTCCCATTATGATTATTATATCATCTACTTTATCCATTATATCACCTGATAGTATAATTATAATTTTGTATGTGAAAAAATAATTATGATTTTTTATAATTCTATCGTTATTTTATTTGAAATTTTTTCTGTTATACTAATATCTATGTCGGTGTAAACTTTTTAATATTTTGTTTAACATAGTTAATCGTATGCAGATAAAGACTATTCTTCTAAATGATATTGACTATATAACCCGTAATGATAGGGCAGTTATAAGATTGTTTGGTACTGATCCTGAAAGTAATGAGAATATTATTGCTTATGATAGTACATTTGTTCCTTATATGTATGTATTAGCTTATGATGTGGATAAATGTTTAACTCAGTTAAGGGAGTTTGGTTTGGATAATCTTGAAGTGGAAAAAAAGATTGATATTGGTGTTGAAAGAGAATTTATTAAGATTACTTTGAATCATCCTCAGGAAGTTCCAAAGTTAAGGGACAGTATCAGAGACTTGAAAGAGGTTAAGGAAATACGTGAGTATGACATACCATTTTATAGAAGGTACCTTATAGATAAACAGATTACGCCGAGAAATATTATTAAACTAAAAGGTCATATTATTAACAAAGAAAACTATGAAACAAGTATAGATGACGATGTCATATTATTTAAAATAGAAGAAGAGCCTGAAGACACAAACAATACAATAACCAGAAACAAAATACTCAGCTTTGATATTGAAGTATACAACGCTGAAGGTATGCCCTCAGCTGAAAAAGATCCAATCATCATGATGAGTCTAAGCGGAAACTATGGCTACAACAAAGTATTATCAACAAAAAAATCAACAAGAGATTTTGTAGAAACACTAGATTCAGAAGAAGAAATGCTGAAACGTTTTGTAGAAATTATTAAAGAAGAAAATCCTGACCTGCTAGTAGGATACAATTCAGACAACTTTGACCTGCCATACATAAAAAAAAGAGCAGACACCCTAAAAGTCAAATTAAATCTGGGCATAGACAATAGTAGTGTAAAGTTCATGAAGCGTGGATTTAATAATGCAGGAGTTATAAAAGGAAGAGTTCATGTTGACTTATACTTACTCATAAGGCAGTACATGCGCTTAGAACGTTACACATTAGAACGTGTTTATGAAGAGTTATTTGATGAAGTGAAAATTGACGTTCCTGGAGACAAAATATACAAATACTGGGATTCAGATGATGAAAAATTAGAGGAATTATTTGATTATTCCATGGATGATGCAGTAACCACCACAAAGATAGGTGATAAGATTACTCCACTAACTATTGCACAAAGCAGGCTCGTAGGACAACCATTATTTGACATTGCCCGTATGACCACCGGGCAGATGATAGAATGGTACCTGATTCTTAAAGCTTATGAACAAAACAATATAGTACCAAACAAGCCGACAAATATGGAGTATAATGAACGCAGATTATCAAAAAGAAATGAAGGAGGATATGTTAAAGAACCGGAAAAAGGCTTGTTTGAACACATTGCCTATCTTGACTTTAAAAGCCTGTATCCAACAATAATTATTGCACAGAACATATCCCCTGATACTTTTACTGATGGTGAAGGTTTAAGTGAAGATGAATACTATACATGTCCAGAAATTGGGTATAAATTCAGAAAAGAACCTAAAGGATTCATACCATCAATTATAGGATATATATTGGATGAACGACAGAAAATTAAGAAACTGATGAAAGAAGAAACCGTGCCGGAACAGAAAAAGGCTTATGATTTTGAACAACAGGGACTGAAAAGATTAGCAAATTCAATGTATGGTGTTTATGGATATTCCAGATTCCGTTGGTATAAAAAAGAATGTGGTGCTTCAATTACTGCATGGGGACGAGAATATATTCAGGATGCTATGAAAAAATCAGAACAATATGGTTTTAAGCCAATATATGCAGATACTGATGGTTTTTATGCTACTTATATTGGAGATTTAAATTAAATTTAAAATAATATATGTATAAAAAAACATATATGTTAATAGAATAAATAAAGGGAACACATTTTTATGAAGTTTACACCATTGCAAATGATAGTAATGATTGTTGTATTAGCAGGAATAGTTTATGGTACTTATTCTGCTACAATGGCACAATTACCTGACATTACAGGTACAGTTGTCGGTAATACAAGTAGTCATAATCAAACAAACATGATTCGTGGAACAATATATGTAGAAGATGATTCACATAACAACATATCGATTATTATCACTAACTCGACTAAGATTTACAAGGAAGGTAAGGATGACAAGTTAAGCGATGGAAAAATTAGTCAGTTAAATAAGAATTGTAAGGTAGAAATTCATACTGTTGGAGAAGCTACCAACACTATTCCTCCCCAAATTGTTGCTGAAAAAATTATAATTAAAAAGAAAGATAAGTAATCTTTCTATAATAACTTATTTTGGTTAAGAAAAAAAAATTTAGTTTATTTTTGTAATTCTTTAGGATATCTGTATTCTTTAGATATTATTCCATCAGATATTCTTATTCCCTCATTTTCTAGTAAAAACTCTTTATATTGACCATCCGTATTTCCGGCATATCCTCCAACGGTCCAATCTGAACGTACTGTTCTATGGCATGGTATTACTAATGGATAATAATTATTGGATAATACGTTTGCTACTGGTCTTGCACTTCTTGGTTTTCCTATTAGTTCTGCTAGTTTTTTGTAAGATGTTACTTTTCCGTATGGTATTTTATTTTGTTGTCTGAGAACATCTTGTTGGAATTCTGTTAAGTCGCTGAAGTCTAGTTTGTTAATATCGTATTTCACTTTTTTTCCTAAGATAATGTCTTTTATGTCTGACATTGTTTTGTATATGAATTCGTTGGGATTTGTTTCTGTTATTACTCCGCTGAAACGTATTCTTCCATAGTTTTGTTTTCTTGTGTTTAATTCGGGTAATAATACTTGTTCTAGAATATCAGTTTTACTATTCCATACTATACCTATTTCACCAATTAAAGAGTTGAAAGATATATATTTATGTATACCTAAATTGGACACCCCCTATTTTATCAAAAGGATAGTTATGAGTAATTAATATTATATTTCAAGTAACATATAAAAATATCTAGAAAAGAAAAGTAATAAATATTATAATAAAAGTATTAATTAGTTTCGATAAAAAAAAGAACAAACATCCAATAAGAAAATGGGGTCACTGGGATTTGAACCCAGATCCTAGGATTTCTCTTGTCTCAGCACTCCAATTGATCATCATCGTTATGCCTCAGTGTGCGCACTTTCTTCAAAGACAACTGGAGTCCCAGATGATGCCTGGTTACACTATAACCCCAATCATGTAAAAAAGATACTAAGACCAAATCTACTAGGATATAATAATATCTATATAACAAAGATATATATAAATTTTTTCATAAAAAAAATAAGAAAGAATAAAAAAATCTAAATTTTTTCATCCTCATCAAGAGCAACCCTCATAGTATCAGAATCTTGAGGCATATACCTTAAGAAATCATCAGCTGCCCTTCTCACATCAGAAGAACCAATAATATAACGGCCAGCAATAATAATATCAGCACCATTATCTAATGCAGTATTAACCTTTTCAGGAGTTACTCCACCAGCAACAGCAATTAAACCTCTTTCATTTAACTTAGATTTAATATCCCTAATATTACCCCATTCAGATTGTTGCTCATTATCATTATCATTCATTGTTTCAGAATCAATATTTCTATGTAATAATACAATATTAGGTTTTAATTTAAGTTGTTCAAGTTTTGCCGGAATATCCTGTACATTCATCATGTCAAGAATAGAATAAATTCCCTGTTTAGAACATTCATGAATAGCCTTTTCAATAGATTCATTAGTACCTAAACCAGAAATTGCAACCGCATCAGCAGTTTCATCAGCAGCCATTTTAACTTCAACTCTTCCAACATCTAATGTTTTTAAATCAGCAATAATAAAAGCACCAGGTCTTTCTTCCCTAATTTTACTAATAATTTCTACACCAAACTTCTTAACTAGAGGAGTACCAGCTTCGATTAAAATTCTTTCACGTTTTGGTAAATCTCTTATAATACTACGCATTTTATCTTCATTATCAAGATCTAATGCAACCTGTAAGTAAGGTGGATTCCACAATTTCATAGCCTTGAATCCCATTATTGGATGTGTTCCCCTATCTTTTTCAGCTAATACTTTATCAACAGATGGATATTTATCAAATGCACGTTTAATTGCAAGTTTTGTAGCACCATAATTATATTGATAAATTTTACGATAATCTTTAGCAGAAGGATCAATGAAAACATTAACCATTAGAACTAAATCTTCAACCATATCTCTTGGAATAATTTCCTCTTCTACAGCATCAGCCACAGCCCTTCCAACTGCTGTTTGAGCCGGACCAAAAATTTTACTTGCATCATCCAAGTTTTGTACTGTTACTTTAGGTACAATAAGTGTTGCAGGTTTTGTTGGTAAGTTAGGTCTTATAACAGATAACAATGGTGTATGTCCAACAGACATGCTTGCCATATTTGTTGCAAATGCTGTTCCTACAGGACCATTTTTATCTCCAATTATTAAATCGATATGAGCTAATTCAGGCCCATCACCAATTAAAGCTTCTCCTATTTCATACATAAGTTATTCTCCATTATATTTTTGATAATGATCCATTGTAGATCATTAGATATTGGATTAAAATTTTTATTATAATGATAATATATATGTTATTTTTCAATAATATAATTGACTATACAAGTGGATGTAGTCAGAATGTGTGGTGATGAATTTTCAGTTACTTTTTAGCAAAAAAGTAATACTTTTTTTAATTGTTTTTAAATGTTAATTTTTACTAGTTTTATTGCCCATTGGGGCGTGTTTTTAAAAATAAGTGATAATGAAGTTTTTATTAGTAAAAATGAGAGATATTATATTATTAAAGTACAAAATAACTCTCCTATTACTAATTATGTTGGTCATCAACTTAAACTTGACGGTTTTTTTAGTGAACCATTAGTTGATGTTATTAGAAAAGATAATACTGATGATGAATGTGTAAATTTATTATCTTTTGATTGTAAAGATTTAATTGTAGATTATTTGGATAATTATTTTGATGATGATCTTCCAGTTACTTTTGCTGATGATTATGTGAAATCTAAGCTATCTCAGATTACTAATAATTTGAAAGTTTTTGAAACTAAAGATGGTGTTGTTTTTACTCAATTTAGGAGTTATTGTCCTCATTGTGGTTCTAAACATGTTGTTGAAGATAGTTATTATCCTAAAAAACTTGTTTTGAATGTTTTTGGTAATTTCAGTGTTTTCAGGCGTATTATGAAGATAATATAGAATTACTATGCTATTTGTGGTACTCCAGTTCGTAGAATATAGGAAATCATGAAAAGAATTCATAATGTATACTTATCTTACCAGGAAGTACAAGACATTATAGTCGATTATAGTATTAAATATGAGTCTAATATAGAAAATTATTCTGAATATTATGTATTTGATAGTTTATGGGTTAAAAAAGATGAAATTAGTGATAATTATGTTTATTTCTTTGCATTATTTGATGTACATCATAGAACATTGATGGATTATAAAATAGTTGAAGAAGAAAACAGTACTGAAGTTTATAATTTCTTACGTAATGCTACACTTAATCAACCACGTAAAGCAATTACAACTGACTTACATATTGCTTATAGAAAACCAATACAAGATTTAGCATTCAAACACCAATTCTGTTAATTCCATGCAAAACAAAACATCAATAAATACTTATACAATCATGTAAAAGAGAACAATATCAAAAAAAAGACCCATAAGGAATATAAAAATATTTGGAAGAAGTTTATCAAATTTACGAAGCAGAAAATAGATTTGAAGTATTAGATATATTGGATAATATTTTTAGTAGGCGTGAAGAGTTTCCAGATGTTATTAATGAGATTGTTGATAAAAAGATTCGTCCTTATTCTCGTTATTTAACTATGTTTCTTGAAGATAGTTTTATTGAACGAACTAGTAATTGGATTGAGCGTATTTTTGGTGATCTTGCACCGAAATCTTTAAAAAATAAATTTAAAACATTACGTGGATTTTTATCTAGACTAAATTTGAAACTTGAAAGATGGGATTCTCGAAACGCATTTTTATGATGAAAAAGGTAACTTCACCACACATCTTGACAACACCGATTTCTACAGAGCCAAAAAAATATTAAAATATAAATTACAAAGTATAATTTAACTGCCTATTTTAACAGTACTGGATAATAAGTAATTCAATGCGGGTGGAAGATATTATGAAAATAGATACACATATACATAGTAAATATTCAAAAGATTCCATAACTCCTTTAGAGGAAATTATTAGATATAGTCAGAAAGTTGGTTTGAATGCAATTGCAATAACAGATCATGATGAAATAGAGGGAACTTGGGCTATTAGAAAATTAGAACATGATGGTTTAATATTGATACCTGGAGAAGAAGTAAGCAGTACTGAAGGTCATATAGTAGCATTAGGTATAACTGATTATATTAAACCAATGCAAACTCCTGCAGAAACAATTGATCAGATTCATGACAATGGGGGAATAGCTATAGCTGCTCATCCATACTGTTTTTATAGGAGTGGAATTGGAGATATTGTAAGAAGTTTGGATGTGGATGCTATGGAAACTAAGAATTCACGGTTCATATTGGGTGCATCTAACTATTTGGCAAAGAAAGTGTCTGAAAAAGATAATATACCAGAAATTGGTGCTAGTGATGCTCATTTTCCTAAGGGTATAGCTCGTTGTTATACTGAGATTCCTGATTGTGATTCTGTGGATGAAATTATTAAAAATATTAAGAAAGGAAATACTAAGGCTCATGGTGAAAGAACACCTATGAATCTTATAATTAAAGAAGTTATAAGAAAAAAAGGAAGGAAAACTAAGCCTAAAGTTGTAGATTAACTGCAGAAAGTTAATCTAAACTCATGTTCTTCGATAACTTTTTTTGCACTTATCCTATTTTTATGATTTGTAGAATAATTGCTTAGTATTGTCTGATTTGTTGTTAAATCGTCTAGAATATATTCTTTATCTGATAATATATCTGTTACTGTTTTTTTAGATATTGAATCGTTTTCTTCTACTTTTAGTAGTATATTTTTGCCGTTTACTGAGTAGGAAGATAATATGTTTAATCTATCAGTTGCTTCATTATTATTTGGCATGAAGTCTTCTTCTTGATTTAGTACATAAAACATTGCTATTATAACTATAAATATTAGTAATAGCGATAGTAATGCATCATATAATAGAAATTGTCCATTTTCATTCATGTTTGTTCTGTATCCACCTCACTATATCTTCTTTTTTTGAGATAACTTCTCTTGTTACTTTATCTATTTCCTGTTTTCCTTCTTCGAAGTTTATAGTTTTTATTTCATCTACTACTTTTTTTACTGGAGTGTATGCTGCTTCTCTGAATTTGGGAACTAATTCTTGTATTTCTCCCGTGCTTTTTTGTATGGTTGTTTTTCCTGTGTTGTTGACATAGCCTATTATTCCGGATTTGATGTTTTCTTTTGCTAATGTTTTGATTATTTTATCGGCAGTGTTTTTTGGAGTTATTATCATTAGGGAGTCGATTGATACTCCTAATGGGTCTATGTTTAAAGTTTTTAACATTTCGTATACTTTGGGATTTATTAATTCTATTATTTTTTCTTCGTATAAATGTATTCCGAGTCCTGTTGTTTTATTTATTTCGTTGGCATCTCCATTGATTCCTCCGTTGGTTATATCTGTTAATGCATGGATTTCGTTAATTGGGTTTAGTAGGTTTGATGCTTTGATAAATTGTACGTTTAGTGTTTCCATGATTACTTGAGGCATGTTGTTGTAGATTGCTGTTGTGGTTATTGTTCCTCCTCCTGATCCTTCTGTCATTAGTATTATGTCTCCGTTGGTTGATTCGCTTCTTGCTGTGGGCTTTTTTGGTGAGGTTCCTACTGCTCCTACTGCTCCTACTAGTCTGTCTCCGAGTACCATGTCTCCTCCTACTCTTAGTGTGCTGCCTGATACTAGGGGGACATTGGTTAGTTCACTTACTGCACATATTCCTGCTGTATAATCTAATATTTTTGCTATGTCTCCGTCATCTGCTAGGTGTATGTCACTTATTAGTGCTACTGGTTTAGCTCCCATTACACATACGTCTCGTAGTGTTGCTCTTGCCGTATGGAAACCTGCTAAGAAGGGGTAGTCGCCTAGTCTTGAATGTATTCCATCTATTGCTGTGGTAACGTATTGTGTGTTTTTATCTATTTTTACTACTCCTCCATCATCTTGTGCTGTGGGGTTGACTATTGATGATGTTTTGGTATTTTTTATTATTTCTGCGATTTTGCTGTGAACATAGAAGTCTCCTTGTCCGCGTGATCCTACTCCGAATTCTCCCATGTGTATGTTGGTTTTTGGGTATGTTAGTATTTGGTTTTTTTCGAGTTGTTCTGTTATTTGTACTTCTTCGTATACTGCTTGGGATAGTTTTGTTGATTGTGTTTGGTTTATGTTTTTGTAGAATCGGATTATTGTTGAAAGTTTTTCTATTGTTTCTTTTTCGGTTTTTGATTCGTGTATGCATTTTTTCACGTAATTTTCTATGTCCATAAAATCACTTTTTAATACTTTTTATTAAAAAAGTATGATATTATTTTTATCATACCAATATATAAAAATTTTCATAAAAAAAGTTAATCTATAAGATTAACAAAATTCTTCAAAATATTTAGACCTGCTCTTCCACTCTTTTCAGGATGAAATTGAAGTGCAAAAAGATTATCCTTACCAATAGCTACTGGAACATCAAAAGCATAATCAGTATATGCAGTAATATATTCCTTATCAGTCGGATTAATATAATAAGAATGAACAAAGTACATATACTCATTATCAGCTCCTTCAAGAATACTTAGATTATTATCTGAAGTATCATTGATTTTTATTTGATTCCACCCCATATGAGGAATTTTAAAATTAGAATCCAAATTAAAACGTTTAACATCACCCCTTAGCAAGCCCAAACCAGGAGTATCAATTGTTTCCTCACTAGATTCAAATAATACCTGTAAACCAAGACATATACCCAGTAATGGTTTATCTGAATCCACATGATCCTTAATAATGTCTGCAAAAGGAGAAATATTATTCATAGCAACTCCAAAAGATCCTACACCTGGAATTATAAGAGCCTCAGCATCAGTTAGCACATCTTTATCAGAGGATACTTTTACATTCACACCTATACGGTTAAAAGCATTGTAAATACTGCGTAGATTACCGCTTCCATAATCTACTATAACAATATCATTAATAATAACACAACCTAAAAAAAGAGAGAAAGAGAACTATCGGTCACCAGATGGTGTTTGGGAATCATAGAAATCTTTGATTCTTATTGTGTCATCAAGATCCGGTGTTGATACTTCATGTAATACAGTGTTTTCTATGGCCACGATAGTGTGTGGAGTGTTTGGTTCTATTCTTACAGTATCTTTTGCTCCGAAGTATTGTTTTGAGTCTTCAAATTCTATGTATCCTTTACCGCTTACTATGTACATTGTTTCATCCTTGTTTGGATGGTAATGGAAACTTGTCTGATACCCTTCTTTAATGAATAATTCTTTGGTAAGGTATTTTTCTGTGTATATGAGTATTTTTTCGTATCCCCATGGTTTGTCTTCTCTGTTTTCGTATTCTTCTTGTACTTGTTGTAATTCTTTACTGGTATCTACTGCCATCCAGAATAAACCGTTTTCTTTGTAGCATCCTAATTTTTTGTCTTTGGCAAGTTCTGGGAATAATGTTTTTTCTATGTCTCCGGTTTTATAGTTTCCAAAGTCTAATTTTCCTTTTGAGAAGTATATTCCACCATTTATATAATAATCTAGTAATGGTTTTTCTTTAAATGAAACAATTTTGTCTCCACTGAGTTCTACTATTCCATATGGTGAAGTCATTTGTGTGATAAATATGTTGAAGTCGAATGGACTTTTTTCTCCGTCTTCTATCATTTTTTTAATACTTAGATCAGCTACAACGTCACCATTTCGGATTACACATTGAACTCCGTCATCCATATGTTCCATACCTAATCTTATAGCATTAAGTGTTCCTAGTGGTTGTTCTTCTTTAACGTATTCCACTTCAACGCCCATGTAATTGTTTCCATAGCGTTCTTCTATTTTTTCACCTAAAAATCCAGTTAAAAGTATTACTTTGTTTACTCCTGCACTTTTAAAGTCGAATAATTGTTTGTCTAATATAGTATAATCTTCTTTGAGTTCTACGAGTGGTTTTGGTACTGTTTCAGTAACTGGTCTGAGTCTTTTTCCAAAACCTCCACATAAAATCATACCAACTGTTTCATTCATTTAAATCACTTTTATATTGTTTTGTTTATTAAAATCTTTTTAAGTTAGTTAAATCTTTTTTTTTAATAATAAATAAATTTTGTTAAAAATATTTATAGTGTGGTAACTTTGCATCCATCTTTTTCTACTATTATTGTATGTTCTGTTTGTGCAACCATTCCGTCTGTTTTTTCTTTTAAAGCAGCGTATGGGTATATTGATCTTGATGTAATTAGTGGTCTCATTGCTCTGTTTAGTTTGTGTTCATCGTATCCTTCCATTAGGTGTCTTTGTGCAAACGGGAAGTATGTGAAATCTTCTCGTATTGTTTTTAGTAATTTTTTTGCATCTGGTTGTCTTAATGGTCTTGTTCTGAGGTAGGAGTATATGTAATGGTGTGGTATGTCATTTACCATTCCTACTCCATTTGTTGCAAAAGGTTCTATTGCTACATGATCCCCTTCTTTTAGAATTACTGAACTTTTTTCTGGATAGTTTGGTATGGATAAACCTGCATGTAGGTTATATTGTTCTAGGCTATGTCCGCTTAGATTTACTATGGGGGTGTATCCTTTGGAATGCATTGTTTCCTGTACTACTCTTCCTATGTCTTCTAAGCTTACTCCATCTTTTATGATGCTTATTACATTTTCTAATGCGCTGCTTGATGCATCTTTGATTGCGTGACGTTCTTCTATTTCGTCTTCTGTTACTGTTGGATTTCCATCATCCAATCTTCCGGGCATTTTTAGAGGGTTTCCTTCTTCATCTACTGGTTCTGCATTGTCTCCTTCTATTATTACTGTTACTGCTGTATCTGATATGTATCCGTCTACTTCTGCTCCCAGATCTATTTTTACTATGTCTCCTTCACATAATAATGTGTCGTCATTTGGTGGTGATGTGTAATGAGCTGCTATTTGATTTATTGACACATTGCATGGAAATGATAAACCTGCTCCTGTACTTTTTATTTCAGATTCTATCCAGTTAACTAAGTCTATTACTTTCATTCCAGCTGTTGCTTTTTTTGCTGCTTGTTTTCGAACCTTTGCTGCTATTTTACCAGCTTTTTCATATTTTTCCAACATTTTACATCACTACTATCATATTTATTTATCATAGTATATATTTGAATAGATAAGTTTATATATAAGTTCATACTTAAATTTATATAGCTCTTTACAGAGCAGTTATTTTTATTGCAATAGCGGGGTGGGGTAGTCTGGTGATCCCGCGGGGCTCATAACCCCGAGAGCCCTAGTTCAAATCTAGGCCCCGCTACTAATTATATTATTAATCTATTTTTTTTGGTAAGCTAAAGCACAGCTAACGGTAATTATTACTGAGGAAATTCCACACACTATGATTAAAAGACGTGACGCTCTTCATTGACGTACACTGAGAAGTGTGACCCTGTGATAGAAACGATACGATAGACTATAATCAAGCAATAATAGATGATACAATTGGGTTGATTAGCTTAACATTAGTAATCGATGAAACGAACAATCCACGTAGTGCAAAAGTAAACATGTAAAATTATTACAAGGTAACTTGCTAAGATAAATGCTGTGGTATAACATAAAGTGGATTACTCTTAGCATACCAAAAAACTTTAATATAATTAATAATAATTTTTTTAAAAAAAAGAGAAGTTTTAATGACTACTTTTTCAATTCTGAAAGTTCATCACTAATTTTATTAACACGTTGCTCTAATTCAGACACGCGTGCATCATTACTTTCCTTGTATGATGAAAAATCATCATTTAATGCATCACATCTTTCAATGATTTGATCCAAATCATTATGAGTTGCAAGATTCCAGTCTTCAATGACTTGTTCACTCTGTTCATCAATAAATTGAGATATCTTCTTAGACATAGCATCTGTTTTTGATATATGTTCTTCATCATCATCCTGAACTCTATCCTTGAATTTATCACTGAATCCATTTACTTTTTCAGATATGTTTGCAACATATTCTTCCTGAGCAACACGGTTTGATATTCCTGAAGCTTGAGCATGAATATTTTGATAAACTGGATTGTTGGTTGATTGTAAATAATAATATAATAATATGAGAATAGCAACGACTAATATTATTATTGCAAGTATTGTTGCAGGATCCATAGTTTCAACTCCTATTCATTAAGTAAATCATTTAACTCTTTTTCTTTCTTATCTAATTCAACAGATAATTTTTTTAGTTTAACTAGTTCATTTTTAGCTTCTAACTGTTCTACTCTTTCACTAACCTGAGTACTTAGTAAACCTACTTTAGCAGTTATTTCGGATGTGTTTAATCTAATTTGTTTTAACTTTTCCTGGTCCTCTTCAGATAAGTCTGCAAAACTTTCTTTTCTCTGCTTACTTTCCAAGTCTTTTTCGACTAATTCAATTTTCTTAAGTTCAGCTTGTTTTTCTAGCAATCGGATATCATTTTTTGAGACTGTGCTTTTACGCCATTCGATTACTATGACTATTACTGCTATTAGAAAAATTACGGCTAGTATTAGTATGAATATTTGTTCTGATGTAAATATCATGTCCATAACTATCATCCTTTTGTTTAAATATAATAAGTAGTATGTTATTTATAAATTATATCTTTTACTAAGTAAAATTACAAATTTAAAAATATGAATAAAAACACAATATAATATAATGATAAAGTTTAGACAATATATGATGGGGGCAATATAATTAGTCAAAGTAAAGTAATGATAGTACTGGGAAGTGCATCAGATTATAAGGTAGCTCAAAAGGCTGTGAATGTATTCGAAGAAATGAACATTAACTATGATTTACGTGTAGCATCAGCACACAGAACACATCAAAGATTAAAAGAAATAATTGTAAACGAAACAGAAGAAGTAGAAGTTATAATAGCAATTGCCGGATTGGCTGCTCATTTACCGGGAGTGGTTGCAGCATACACAACAAAACCGGTTATTGCTGTTCCGGTAGATGTGAAATTAGGTGGTTTAGATTCATTATTATCTTCTACAGAAATGCAGCTGGGAACACCTATAGCTACTATGGGTATTGACAGAGGAGATAATGCTGCATGGCTGGCATGTCAGATTATTGCATGCAATGATGAAGAAATGAAAAATGTACTGAAAGAAAAAAGAAATGCATATAATGCTAAGATGCAGAAATCAGAGGAAGAACTTATTGAAAAAATAGCAGGCAAACATTATAGGAAAACAGCACTGGATAAACAGGAAGTTGTATCAATAGATAAAGAATATAATTTAGATGATGATACTAAAGTTGTGATAATTTCTGGAAATTATTCTAATATGGAAACTGTGCGTAAAATTATTCAGACACTTGAAACTCTTAAAATTAAATGTGAATATAAGGTAATTTCTGCTACTAGAGATCCATATAAACTTGAAAAATATATTGAGGATATTGATGAAAATGTTGACTTGTATATTGCAGTCAGTAGCTTATCAACAATCCTTACAGGTGCTATTGTTTCATTAACAACCAAGCCAGTTATAGGGGTTCCATGTACTACAAGATTATCTGGTGTTGATTCATTATTAAGTATGATTGAAATGCCCCCTGGAGTACCTGTTGCTACTATGGGATTAGATGCTGGTGAAAATGCTGCTTTATTTGTTGCCAGAATATTTTCAATATATGATGATGATATTAGAAATGAATTGTTACAGTTTATGAAAACATTACATAGAAATGTATACTATGAATAAAGAGGAGAATAGATATGTCCCGTTTGATTGATGAAATTAATGATAATATTATAGAAATTGATGATGAAGTTTCCACTGAATATGAAATTACTTCTATTTTAAAGAAACATCCTAAGGATACCTTAGTTTTTACTAATGTTAAAGGTTCTGATATGAATATCATATCTGGTATTTGTAATACGAGAGAAAAGATTGCTAATTCAATTAATACTAGTGTGGATAAAATTACTGAAAATATTATTGATGCTACAGGTAATCCTACTAAAATTAGTGATGTTAAAAATTTTGATGATGTTTATCCAAATAATGAAGATGCTGATCTTAGTAAACTTCCTATCCTGAAACATTATCCTAAGGATAAGGGTAAATATATTACTGCCGGAATTGTTATTGCTAAGGATCCGGATACTGGATTGACTAATGCTTCTATTCATAGAATGTTGGTTCATTCAGATACTGAGTTAGGTATTAGGATTGTTCCTAGACAGTTATATACTTATTATAAGAGAGCTGAAGAGTTAGGTAAACCTTTGGAGGTTGCTATTGCTATTGGTCTGAATCCTTCTACTTTACTTGCTAGTACTACCAGTATTCCTATTTCTGAAAATGAGTTGGAGGTTGCTAATACTTTCCAAGATGGTAATTTAACTTTAGTTAAATGTGAAAGTGTTGATATTGAAGCTCCTGAGTGTGAGATTTTACTTGAAGGTAGGATTTTGCCTAATGTGAGAAAAAGTGAAGGTCCTTTTGTTGATTTAACTGATACTTATGATAAAATTAGGGATGAACCTGTTATAGAATTAAGTAGGATGCATTATAAAGATGATCCATATTATCATGCAATTCTTCCTGCGGGTAATGAACATAAGTTGTTACAGGGCTTGCCACAGGAGCCACGTATTTATAATAGTGTTAAGAATACTTTGCCAACTGTGCAGAATGTTGTTTTAACTGAGGGTGGTTGTTGTTGGTTACATGCTGTGGTATCTATTAAGAAACAAACTGAGGGTGATGCTAAAAATGTTATGATGGCTGCATTATCTGCTCATCCTTCATTGAAACATTGTGTTATTGTTGATGAGGATATTAATATTTTTGATCCTGTTGATGTGGAGTATGCTATTAGTACTCGTGTTAAGGGTGATGATGATATTTTCATTATTCCTAAAGCTAGGGGGTCATCATTAGATCCTGTTGCTGAAATTGATGGTACTACTACAAAAATTGGTGTTGATGCTACCAAATCGTTCCATAATTTAGATGATTATGAAAGAGTGAGTTTTACTCTTGATGATTAAGGGTGTAGTGTTTCTTTTTTGTTGTGAAGTTACACTTGCAATATATGTCTGAAATTTTTTATAGAATAGGGGAGTAAGTATCCCTAGTTAAAAAACATCTAATAATATTACATTAATGGTGATAACAAAACAATTTTCGGGATACTTAACTTTATATGTAATATCATTATTTTTTCCATTTTTCTACTTTTTTTGAAAATTATTGAACTATTTGAATATATTTAACTAACTACTTTGACTATTTTTAAGAGGTTTTTATGGTATGTTTTTTAACTTAATACAAAAATACAATATATGATACAATATTTAAACATTAAAAACAAAAAATACTGAAAAATTAAAAAATGTTTAAAATATTTGTACCATAAACAATAATATACACAACATTATATTTAAACATTTCTAAAAAAAAATAACTAAAAAATAAAAAATATACAAAAAATAACTAAAAAAATAGAAAACATTAAAAAAAATAGAAAATTAAATATTAATATTTAAAAATCTGAACTTGGAAGATGAATCAGCAAACAAATTAGTTGAATTAGCATCAGCACTTTCCACCACAACCTCTACATATTGACCATCACATGTACCATTATACAATAAGCCATGACTAGAAGAGTTCAAATCAAAACTATCCACTGTCTCATTATTAACACTGAAAAGATAAGTTCCATTCACAAAAGAACCCGTTACCTGAGCAACCTTAGTATTATTAACATAAACCGATAAAATCTTAGCAGATCTAGCCTGAGTAGTAATCTGAGAAACAACATTTACACTAGTATTATTAATAATATCCAATTTAGTTTGATTACCATCAGCTTCAATATTAGCAACTTCATCATCATGAATATTACGGACAAGATAAGTATTTTCAAACAAACCCCTTAAATCACTATCCCTCACAACAGTTTCAGTAGCAATATCCAAGACTTTCCTTGGATCCTCAGAAATCCTGATTAAATCATTTTCAGTACCAACAGGCTGTTCCAACTGATAAGACTTACCATCAATATACATAAAATCACCATAATGCGCCTGTAACGTATTAAGAGCAGAATTTGATAAACGAATAAGATGCTGTTCATTTTCAAGAGCACTTTCAACAGTATACGGACCCCTTACATCAACACTACTCCTAGGTTGACTAACAGTTGAAATCACAAGATTCTTACTGGCTGGTTCAATAGAAATTTCATTAGAAGAAATGTTAACAGAACCCAATAATGAAACTACAATAGCAAATAATATAATCACAGATATAACAACCGGAAAATGCATACGCATAAACGATTTAAAAATCTGTAACGTAGGAATTTTAGTCTGCTTATACATTCTAAAAGACATTCGAATAATCTTAAAAATATAAAACAATGAAATAAACAATCCTAACAAAATTACTAGAGCAGAAACAAGAGTACCCATATATTTAATAAAAAATAATCCGAATATACCGAATGTAATAAGAGACAAACCCATTATTTCCATTCTTATAGCATTACCTAAATCATCAACCAAAGTTAATCTACCATAACTGATAGCACGATCAACAATAGTTCTAACTACCTCATTAGCCATTATATTAAGTTCTTGAAGGGTTGACATTTCATGAACCATATTACCTATATCAACCTCTTCAATCCTCATACCCTGTGCATCAGCATCCAATACAATACCTATATCTACACCATAATCATGCTCTAAGTCAATCTTATCTAAAAAACTTTTTATTGCAGCAAATTGACCACTTAATGGTTGATCAAAATTTAATTCTGGAAAAAAGAATTGTAATAAAGGTTTTGCTGTTAATTCTGTTACCCTACCTGCTTCTCGTTTAAATTTTGTTTTAGTGATATCGGCATTACCTTCAAGTATAGGTTTAATTATAGCTTCAACTTGATACTGATTAATTTCAGATAAATCTGCATCTAAAAAAAGAACTATTTCATTTGTTACTTTTTTAAGTCCTGTTTTCATTGCAGAACCTTTGCCCTTATTTTTTTCATGCTTCAATAGTATGACATCATTAAATTTAGAAACTATTTTTGATGTGTTATCCGTTGATCCATCATCAACAACTATTATCTGAGTTATTTCACTTACTTTTTTCACTGTTTCTAAAACATGACCTATTGATTTTTCTTCATTAAATGCAGGGATTACAATAGAAACTGTTTTATTAACATAACTTTTAGAGTTGTTAAAAAAAAGTAATGAAGCCAAAATAATTATTATAAATGGCAGTATTTGAAACATGAAATCTCCTTAATTTTTTGTAAATTTTTTAACTATTATTAAAGTATATAAATTATACTATAAAATAGTTTATCTCCAAATGAAAAAAGTTATCAACAGAATACATATAAATTAAATCCTAAATAAGATATGTTTAAGAAAGTGAAATCATAGTAGTAACCATAAAGTATAAAAAGGATGAATGCTATACCCTAATCATAGTAACATAAGTTTTATTAGGGGCCTGTAGCCTAGCCTGGATAGGGCGCGGGACTTCTAATCCCGAGGCCGTGGGTTCAACTCCCACCAGGTCCGCTCATATTAACTTAATAACTATTTTTAAAAACATAATTTACTTAAATTATTATAATTAATATAAATATATTAGATATGGGTTTGTAGCCTAGCCTGGATAGGGCATCAGACTCCTAATCTGAAGATCGGGGGTTCGAATCCCCCCAAATCCGTATTAAATAATAAAAGTCTGATAAAAAAAGAATAGCTAATTTTAAAAAGAGATGTTTAAAAAGAGAAAAATATTATTAGAACATACTTACTCTATTGAACGTCCTAATAAATGACCGATTAATGTAATTATAATCATTGCAACTATAATTAATGCAACTATTGGTACAAAATCCATAATATTACCTCGATTTTATTAAATCCTTGAAAGTTTATAATCAAATATTTAATAATAATAGTATATATTTTTTATTAAATTAAATAAGCGATTTAAACCATTATTAAAAAAAAGGTTTTGAGAAAAAAATTAATCTCAACCATTTTGTCAATTGACATTTTGTCTTAATTGTCTTATACTTTGTAGTACTACCTAAAATTATACATGATTAATTGACCCTACTAGGATCAACATCTTTTCCTTGATAATCCCCATTAACATCAATTAAATACCATTGACCATATTCATCACTGTTTTTATTAATGTTAATAAATAAAGTTCCAACCAATGCATTATTATCAGAATTATAAACTTTTACAGAATATAATCCATTTTCATCTACTGAACATGATTCCCTATCAGCATAAATTCCAAATGCAAAGTTGCTTCGTGCACCTTGAACTACTGAATTAACTTCAGACCAGGTATTATCATCCACAGATGAATCAGTTACAACTTCATCTCCTTCAGGACTATCATTTCCAGAAGATGATGAGGAACCGTTAGCGTTTGAATCAGTACCAGTAGAAGAACTACCATTAGTACTTGAATCAGTACCAGTAGAAGAACTACCATTAGTACTTGAATCAGTACCAGTAGAAGAACTACCATTAGTACTTGAATCAGCACCTGTAGAAGAACTACCCTCAGTATTTGAATTAGCACCTGTAGAAGAACTACCATTAGTACTTGAACCACTATTAGCAGAAGAACTATCACTAGTTGAAGTACTGACTGATGAAGCACTTCCAGAATCTGATGATGAGGAACCTGAATTACCAGCATTATCACTGCTAGAAGAGGAACCTGAATCAGAACTGCTTGAAGCTGATTCACTATTTGTAGCTGAGCTAGGTATAGTTACAGGATTTTCTGAGTTTACTACGCTACTTTGGGATGTAGCACCTGCTGCTGAACTATCAGGTTGTGTATTCTCAGATTGTTGCTGAGCCTGTTGCTGAGCTTTTGCTTCATCTTTAGCTTGTTGAGCCTGAGCTTCTGCTTGAGCTTGTTGTTTAGCTTGAGTGTTAGCATCTGTTTGAGCTTTTTGTTGACTTTCTTCTGGTGCTGTTAAAACCTCTGTTACTGGTGTATCTTCAGTATTTACACTGGCAAGAGGATTTAATATTTCTTGACCAGGATTGATTTGATAGGTAGCTGCCACAATACCTATAAGAGCTACTATTAAGACGGACAATATAATTTTTTTATCCATCATTTCACCTTATTGATTATTTGTTAGCAGAACACTATGTGTTAAATAATTGTCTATTATATAACGTTTTATAATATATTATATATTATTAGAAAGTATATAAGATTTTTTAATCAATTTTATTAAATTCAGGTATTGCTTTAGTTTTCGTAATATCTGTGATAATAGTTCTAGTTTTATGTTTTTCTGGGTTTTCTACTTGATTAAGTAGTTCTTCAGCATATTTTAGAGCATTTTTATATTTTGTTATTGCGGTTTTTAAATCATCAATTGCATCTGGATCTCCCATGTATAATCTTTCTTCTATATTGAATAATTCTGTGAATTCTTCACCCATCATATGCATATTGATTGAATCGGGTTTGATGAAAATTTTTATTTCAATGTCTTGTGTTATTTCATAGTATTTTCTTGGTCTTCCTCTTTCTATTTTTTGGAATGATGGATATATTAATCCTAATTCTTCCATTGCTTTAAGATGTCCAATAATTGCTTTTTGTCCTACGTTTAGTTGTTGTGATATTTGACTTACAAATCTTGGTTCTTCTGTTAGTAATGCAAGTATATCACGTCGTGTTTTACATCCGATTACATCAAGAACAGCTTCTAAATCCATAGTATCACCTTCGATTTTTAATTGAAACTTCTGTATAATATTATATTGACTACAATATATAAATGTTACCTAAGGTAACTAAAATACCGTTAACTTTAAATACTTAAAAATTTAATCTATAATTAACAAAAAATACTTTTATAACTTAGGGTTACTATAATAGTTTAAGCCCTTAAATCTAATAAAATAATAAAAAAAATTATATGATAAAACAAATAAGGGTGAATAAATGAGCGAAGAAAAAAAAATAGAAAAAGAAGAAATCGAAAAAACAACAGAAAACACCGAAGAACCAACAGAAGAAACACAAGAAGAAACAGAAGAACCAACAGAAGAAGACATAATCCAACAACAAGAAGAAACAATACAACAATACAAAGACAAACTACAAAGAATACATGCAGACTTCGAAAACTACAAAAAAAGATCAGAAAAAGAAAGATTAGAATTCGTAAAATATGCCAATGAAGGACTAATACTAAAAGTACTGGAGGCCTACGAAGATTTAGAAAGAGCACTAGAAGTCAAAGAAGACAAAAACCTAAGAGAAGGCGTAGAACTAATATACAAAAAAATGACCAAAATCTTAGAAGAAGAAGGTGTAGAACCAATAGAAACAGAACACCAAAAATTTGACCCATTCAAACACGAAGCTCTAATGACAGAAAACAACGAAAACTACGAAAACAATGAAATAATACAAGACCTACAAAAAGGTTACACTCTAAACTCAAAAGTAATACGTTACTCTAAAGTAAAAGTATGTAAAAAATAATAACAATTACGATAATTAATAATTAAAAAAAAAAATATAAGGTGATATTTATGGCAGAAGAAAAAGTAATCGGAATAGACTTAGGAACAAGTAACTCAGCAGCAGCTGCACTAATCGGAGGAAAACCAACAATCATACCAAGTGCAGAAGGAGCAACACAATACGGAAAATCATTCCCAAGTTACGTAGCATTCACAGATGACGGAGAAGTACTAGTAGGAGAACCTGCAAGAAGACAAGCAGTAACAAACCCAGAAAACACCATAAGTGCAATCAAAAGACACATGGGATCAGACTACAAAGTAAACATCAAAGGAAAAGAATACACACCACAAGAAATATCAGCATTAATCCTACAAAAAATCAAAAAAGATGCAGAAGCATTCCTCGGAGAACCAGTACAAAAAGCAGTAATCACAGTACCAGCATACTTTGACGACAACCAAAGGACCGCAACAAAAGATGCAGGAAAAATAGCAGGACTAGAAGTATTAAGATTAGTAAACGAACCTACCGCAGCAAGCCTAGCATACGGATTAGATAAAACTGACGAAGAAGACGTTAACATATTAGTATTCGACTTAGGTGGAGGTACGTTAGACGTAACCATCATGGAATTCGGAGACGGTATCTTTGAAGTAAAATCAACAAGCGGAGACACAAACCTCGGTGGAACCGACATGGATACAGCTCTAATGAAATACTTAGCAGAAGAATTCAAAAAAGAAAATGGCGTTGACTTATTAAACGATGACCAAGCAGCACAAAGACTTAGAGAAGCAGCAGAAAAAGCAAAAATTGAATTATCAACAACACTAACAACAGACATTAACTTACCATTCATTACAGCAACACAAGCAGGACCATTACACTTAAACATGACCCTAACCAGAGCAAAACTAGAAGAATTAGTAGACGGCATTGTACAAAAATGTGGAGCACCAATCAAACAAGCAATAAGCGATGCAAAAATGGCAAACGGAGACATTGACAAAATCATCCTAGTAGGTGGACCTACAAGAATGCCAATCATCCAAAAATACGTAGAAGACTTTGTTGGTCAAAAAGTAGAAAGAGGAATTGACCCAATGGAATGTGTAGCATCCGGAGCATCCATCCAAGGAGGAGTATTAGCAGGAGAAATCGATGACCTCGTATTATTAGATGTAACACCACTATCCCTAGGTATTGAAACCATGGGAGGAGTAGCAACAAAACTCATCGAAAGAAACACAACCATACCAACCAAAAAAAGTCAAATATTCACAACAGCAGCAGATGGCCAGACAAGCGTAGACATACATGTTGTACAAGGGGAAAGACCAATGGCAAACGACAACACAACCCTTGGCAGATTCCAACTAGTAGGTATTCCATCAGCACCAAGAGGAACACCACAAATAGAAGTAACATTCGATATTGATGCAAACGGTATAATCAACGTATCTGCAAAAGACAAAGGAACAGGTAAAGAACAACAAATTACCATCACATCATCCAACAAACTATCCGATGAAGAAATAGAACAAAAAGTAAAAGAAGCAGAAGCACACGCTGAAGAAGACAAAAAACGTCAAGAAGAAATTGAAATCAGAAACAATGCTGACTCATTAGTATACACTACTGACAAAACTTTAGAAGAACTTAAAGAACAATTATCTGAAGACAAACAAAAATTACTCAAAGATCAACAAGCAGAACTTAAAGACGCAATAGAAAAAGATGACATTGATTTAATTAAAGAAAAATCAGAACAATTAGATAAAACCATCCAAGAAATTGGAGCAGAAATTTATCAACAAGCTGCTCAAGCTGCTCAAGCTCAACAACAAGCAGAACAAGATAATGCTAACAACCAACAACCAACAGATGATGATGACACCATTGATGTTGACTTTGAAAAAAAATAAATTAAACAATTAATTAATTAACTACAAAAACAATATATCCAATATAGACGTGAACTATTATAGTTAAGGAAAAAAATATTCCTTAACTATTTTTTTTATAAATTAAAAAGGGGAAAATCAATGGCAGATAAACGAGACTATTATGATGTTTTAGGCGTTGATAAAAACGCTGACAAAAAAACCATTAAAAAAGCTTACAGAAAGCTTGCAATGAAATACCATCCAGATGTTAATAAGGATGACCCTAATGCTGAAGAAAAATTCAAAGAGTTAAGTGAAGCATACGGAGTATTATCTGATGATGAAAAAAGACAGAGATATGATCAGTTTGGTCACGCAGGAATGGATGGATTTAGCCAAGAAGACATATTCAACAACATAAACTTTGAAGACATATTCGGTAACTTCAGCTTTGGTGGAGGTCAAGGCGGATTTGGTAGCATTTTTGAAGATTTATTCGGATTTGGAGGTGCACCAAACAGAAGAAATGACAGGGGCAGAGACATAGCACATACTATTGATATTACATTAGAAGAAGTTGCTAATAGTGTTTCAAAAGACTTGGATATTACTCACCTTAAAAGTTGTCCACACTGTCATGGAGAACGTTCAGAACCAGGTACTTCATCAAAAACATGTTCATCATGTAATGGTTCAGGACAAGTCAGACAAGTCCAGAACACACCCCTAGGACAATTTTCAACAGTATCCCCATGTCCTCAATGTAAAGGTGAAGGTAAAATTATTGAAACTCCTTGTACTGAATGTCATGGAAAAGGTTTAACCCGTACTACAAACAAGATATCAATACCTATTCCTGCTGGTGTTGAAACAGGCAGTAGGTTAAGAGTTGCAGGTGAAGGTGATGATGGCCTTAATGGTGCTCCTGCTGGAGATTTATACATTACCATTAATGTTTTACATCATGACTTATTTGAAAGAAATGGTCAGCATTTATACTATGATTTAGATATAAGTTATGTGCAGGCTTGTCTGGGATCAGAAGTTGAAGTTCCTACAATAGATGGTGGTACTGCTACCGTTAAAATTCCTGCAGGTACTCAGACCGAATCAACATTTAAACTTAGAGGAGAAGGTATTAAACACGTGAACTGGTCCGGTAAAGGTAATTTATATGTTAAAGTTCATGTTGTTGTTCCTAAAAAGTTATCCGATAAACAAAGAGATTTACTTAAAGAATTTGCTGATGTTAGTGGAGAAGAAATTTCTCATGCTAAAACAGGCTTCTTTGATAAGGTTAAGGAGTCTTTAAATAAATAATTTTCTTTGTTCCCCTTTCTAATTTTCTTTTATTCCTATTTTTCTTGATGTGATTGTTATGATAATTTCTGATGACAATGTTTTTTTAGATATTGTAATTGATGATGAAAAGTTTTCATGTTTAAAATTTTCTGAAGTTGAAGAATTATTACATGAATACAAGTATAAAAATAATGAAATGTTACCTAAAGAAATGATTAGTATTCCTAATTGTTATGCATATTTTAATAAGGATGACGAAAATAATAGGTTTACTTGTAAAATTTATAAAACATTACTTGGTTCAGATAGATGGATAATGTTAATGTATGATGAAAATGAGGGTTATGCATTATACCAAAATCCGGAAAATAAAAAATATCAACTGGCATGGTATCATACAAAACTTGAAAAACCACTAAGTCCAAGTGAAGAAAAAAAAATCATGAAATGTTACTGTCCAATAGGAAAATGATTAAAAAGATTAAAAACTAAAAATTAATACATAGAAAAAAATGGTGATAATAAAATGGCATACGACGCAGAAATTTTAGTAGTAGGATGTGGAAATGTCCTGTTTAAAGATGATGGATTCGGTCCGGCAACAATAGATGAAATTGAAAAACACTTAGATGAAAGACCATTACCATCCAATGTAATGACAATAGATGCAGGAACTAGTGCTCCACATTACATATTTTCATTACCAAACCCATTATGGAAAAAAATAGTTATAATAGACATTGCAGACTTCGGAGGACAACCGGGTGATGTTAAAATATTATCTAAAGATGATGTTCCTCAAGGAAAATATCAAGACCCACACTCTGTTTCAGTAGCAGATCCTCTTGAAGAGCTACAAGAAGTAGAAATAGTAATCATAGCCTGTCAACCAGAAAAAGTATCTTCACCATTTGTTGAATACGGATTAACCGACAAAGTTTTAGAAGCAATTCCTAAAGCAATAGACCTTGTTTATGAAGAAGTTAAAATATAACTTCAATCCCAAACTTTTTTTTTAAATTATTTTAATTTTACCGTATTGTCCTCCACGACCTGCAGTAATTTGTATAGTGTTATCCCTATAAGATTTTATTACTTTTGCAAGTGAAGGGTCTGTTTTTCTTATTTGTTCTATATCTGTATCCAGTAATATGTTGATTTCTGTGCCAAATTTTTTAATCAAATTATCATATCTTGTTTGAACATATTTTGTTGTTATTCCTTTATCATGTACCATGCTAAGCAGTTCTGATAATGGTAGTATATACTGATAATGTGGCCTGTTTTCTGGGTGGATTGGCTGTTCATATGTGGATAATTCCCTGATTCTTGAGAGTACTCCTTTTTTTATTTGTCCTCCACATGTGCATTTCATGTTTTGTTCTGATGCTTTTTCTATAGTATATGATTTATAGCATTTGATACATCCTGTTTCATGGTATTTTCCCATTTTAGGGTTTATTCCATAGTTTTCTATGATTTTTCCTTTCCTTATTGATTTTTGTAGTTCTTTGAAGGATAATTTTTTAATTTCTATCTTGTTAAATTCTCGTCCTATTCTATGAGGCCATGGTGAATGGGAATCAGAGTTTGTTAGGAATGTATAATCTTTAAGTTCCCTTATTGTGTCTGCCAGGTATGTGTCGCTTGATAATCCTAGTTCCACAAAGTCTGGTTTTCGAGTGTAGCAGTCAGTTATTGAATCATATTGTTTGTATATTCCAGTCCATGGTGTGAATATGTGTGCTGGTCCTATCAGGCAATCATATTCTTGTGTAATATCCATTATTTCTGATGCGTTCATCCGTAGTTTTGGTCTTCCATCGGCGTCCATATTTTTTACTGTGAATTCTTCTCTCATCTGCCATGCTGTTTCTATTGAGGGTATTAGTATTAGGTGGTGTATTCTCTGATTATCTTCTACTTCTGTTGTTATTAGGAAATTTGTGTAATTGTTTTCTTGATGTTTAAGTTCGTATATGCCAGTATATTCTTTTTCTTGTAGATTTTCTTCTAATGTGTTTAACCATTTGGAGTGAAGTGCGTCTCCTGTTGCTATTAAGTTCAAGCCTTTTTTAGATGATTCTTTAGCCATTATTGTTGGAATCATGTTTTTTGATGTTGCCATTGAATATTTGCTATGTACATGTAAATCTGCAGTTATTATCATTTTGTATCACGGCGAAAAAATAGTAATGTGAAATGATGTTGGGGAGAGGATGAGTTTATCCGATGTATCTTAGATCATCAGGACTTTGTACTGGTTGTTCCATGCCCATTGGTGGTAGTTTTTGAGTTGCTGCTATTCTTTTTTGTGTTTCTTCTATTTGTTCTTCTATTTCACTTAAATCTATTTCAAAGTTTAATAATTCAAATAAGACTAGTAGTACTGCTTTTGCTGCACTTGCATCTATATAAAATCCTGGAGTTTCTCCCATTAGACATAGCCCTGGAATGTCTTTTTCTTCAGCATAGTATAGTAATAGACCTGATGCTCCTATTATTGCTCCACCATCTTCTTTTCGTATTTCGGTATTTTCTATTTCTAGAACTTCTTTAATCATTTCTTCGTTGTTTGCTGCAACAAATACTCTGTTTTTGTCTACGAATTCTCCTGTTCCTAATCCACCTAGTGTGTATATTTTTGTTGCTCCTAGGTCTTCGAAGTAGTCCATTAGTACTTGTGATATTGCTGTTTGTCCTTCAAAGTCGGATCCTTGTGAATTTCCTGTTAGTAGTATTACGTCCTGATTGTTTTCGCCTAAGTCTTTTATGTAGAAGAATTCATTTTTCATGTGTTCTATTAGGCCGTTTTCTTTCATTGTTACTTGTGGTGGGAAGTAATCTGATTTTAGTTCTGCGAATTTTGTTGCGTCTAGTTGTTTTATTATTTGGTCTACTACAAATTTTCCTACAAATCCTATTCCTGGTAATCCTTCTAGTACTATTGGATTTTCTAATTTTATTTCTTCTGTTTGGGTTATCTTGTTTTTTTCTACCATTTTAGTCCTCCAAGGCTTCTTGTTGTTTTTTTAGTATTCTTCTATATTTTCCGTATTTGTCTTGTGGAGAATATCTTGCTGGAAATATTACTCCTGTTTTTTCATTACAGTCAGGACATTTTTCTTGTAATGTGTATTCCATACATTTGTTGCATCGTCTCATCTGAAATTTCATAATATTATATTAATCGTATTCTTACTTATAAGTGCTTATTAATTTTTTTTTACACTTGCAATGTATGTCTGGATTTTTTTTTATTTGAATTGTTTCATGAATTCTTCTAGTTCATCTTTTATTTTATTTAGTTGACTTGAGCCAATATGTCCTATGTGTGAATTATATACAACTAGTTTAGAATCATGTATTAGTGAGTGCATAGGTATAGCATCCAATTCTGGTGGGAAATATTGGTCCTCCTTTATGGCAATTATGAGAGTTGGTGCTATTATATTTGATACCTTGCCTGTTAAGTCATAGTTTATTGTTGCTTTATTTCTATAATATGCATCATAAACATTTTCTTCAGAATCTTCTTGTGCAAATTCATCCATATAATTATCAATTTCTTCCTTGGTCAAATCCATATAATACTGTCTGGATAATCCAAAAGAATACATTGCTTTACTGGATAATTGTAATGATCGTTTCATTTGCTTATCAGGACTTCCAAAATCTGGGTCTGATTCAATAATATCATTCATTACTTTTCCAATAATATAATTTTGTCCACCAACCTTATAACTACTGACCAATGATATTACAAAAGCAATATCATTAGGATAATATGCTGCCCATGTTAAAGCTTCAAAACCTCCCATAGAATTTCCTATAAGTCCTAAGGGATTAATTATATTCAAGGCTTCTTTCAGAAACATTCTGTTAAAATTTACCATATCCAATACAGTATATTCAGGATATTCATTGAACATATCTGATGTGCTGGGACTGCTACTTCCAGGTGTTCCAAGAGTAGATAAAGAAACAAAAAATAGTTTATTTGTGTCAAATGCTAAATTTTCACCAATAGCCTCTTTGATACGTTTTATTGATGCATAATTTCCACTTGTTCCATGAAAATATATGACTGCATTTGTTATATGTCCTTCTTCATCATATTTTGGTGTTCCGAATGTTATATATTCGACTTTTAAATTTTCTAAAGTTGTACCGTTATTAAATGTGAAATTATTTAGAGTATAATAATCTGGATTAATAGATTCTATTTCCATAAAAAGTCCTCAAAAATAGTTTTAAAAAATAATTATAAAAAAAAGTATGTGAATGGAATAAATTTAATCATCTAATTCACGATGGAAACTACCTTCTCCATCATTTTCTTCAATCATTCCAATACATTTATCAGCTGACTCTTTTAATATTTTTTCAGCTGTAGGGTAATCTTGTGCTGTTACCATCACTCTGTATTTAGGTGCTCCCACACATTGAACTTCAACATTATCTGATTCAATAGATTCTAAAGCTTCAATAATTATTTCTACACCATTTGGTTTATATGAAGTTATGTCTATGTATCCAGTGATTTGCACTTCTGGAGTTGAAATGTTTTTCTTAGCTACATCAGTTATTATTTTTGCCCATTCTTCATCGACATCAATTGCTAATAAAACTTCTTCACCCTCATCAGAAGCTAACTCAAATCCTTCATATAAGTCCCCGAATTCTTCCATTATCAGATATCCTACTTCATCATAAGCCTCATCCAAGGTTTTATTGATTGATCTTGCAGATATCTCTAATAATTTTTCTGCTTTTTGTTCTATTTTCCATTGTTGAATTCTACGGGTTCTTTGATCTTCACGAATACGTTTTAATGAAGCATCAACATGACCTTTTTTAGGGTTTACTCTAAGTACACGTGCTACAATTTTTTGGTTTTCTCGTACATAATCTCTTATGTTTTTTACCCAACCAGAAGATACTTCAGATATGTGAATAAATGCTTCTTTTCCTTCATATTCTTCTAGTTTAGCGAATGCACCATAACCTAATACTTTATGAACTGTTCCAACAATTAGATCACCTTCTTCAGGCCATTCTTTGTTCATTCTAACCATATAATCACCTGGATTTAGTAATCTTGTTGTGTGTTATTTAGTGGTTTAATACTTCTACAATTTGTGCATAAATTTTAGAACGTCCACCTTTTGGTTCAACTAATGTTTTACCACAGATAACACATTTTACTGTTGAAGCTGCGTGGTCAAATATAACTTGGTGGTTTTCACAGTCACCACATTTTACTTTTAAGAAATTACTTTGTTGTTTAGCCATTAAAAGTTCCTCCATTAATAAATATTTGCTTAGTTGGATACAAATTCAACTTTTCCTGCACGGAAACCTGAGCCTTTGATGTGAGATTTTCCACATTCTTTACATTTGTATCTTAAGTCTAATTTTTTAACAGGTTTACTTCCTGATGGTAAAGGCCTTGGGTAACCTCTGTAACCAGCAGTTACACGTCTGAACTGACGTTGACCCCATTTAAGTTCACTTGCTTTTCTTCTTTTTGATGTGTGTACTTCGTGTACTGTGTGTGTTTTACATTTTGGACAGTAAGTCCTTCTTTCTCGTGGTATTTTCATCTTTTCACCTCGTCATTATGTAAATTAATTAAATGATAATTAATTTTAATAAAGCATGATTATACTTTAATTCGATAAAATATTTGAATAAATTAGATAGAATTTATTCTTTAAAAAAATATAATACAATTTCTTGTATCGTATTACACAAACAAATATTTTTATGGTCTACATAACTGATTCTATAGCCATATATTTGTTTATAAATAGTTTTCCTAATTGTTCGTTAAACTTAGAACAATCAATAATTTATCTATATTATATTATATTAACCATCTATATTTATAATTAATTATTTGAAAAAAATAGATTTAAAAAAATTAATAATCAAAATATTAATTGATAACATTTATAACATCATTATCGCTTAAAATTTTAACTATTGATTCTGGTAATAAAACAATATCATCAACAGAAAAAGGACCATAAGTTTTTTCATTCTCATCAAGAATATCAGTTGGTATATCCTTCTTAAATTCAACCAATTCTTCAGTATTAAATGTAGTTTCAACAGTTACTTCAGATTCCAATTCCGTATTATTTTTTTCTTCAGAAACTTCTTCAACTATATTTTCCAGATTATCCTCTGGTTTTGGTTCATTCTGTAATGAAACTGTATCTTCTTCGGGTGGCTTAGGACCTTTAAATGGTGTGGTTATATCTCGTTTTACTGGCTTAACAGGATTATTATTTTCATCCAGTAAAATATCATCCGGAGCTTGACCAAACATCATTGCTATTTGACTTTCATCAAGTAGTGGTGCTTTAGGCTTTGAAGTCTTTTTATTTTCATTAATTTCTGGTTCTGCAACATCATCGCCAGGAATGCTTATTGTATCTTCAGGTTCAACTTCCTCTTTAGAAGGAACTTCCTCAACCACTGGTTCTTCTTCAACTTTTCTCTCAGTAGGCTTGAAACCAATCTTTGTTTCATTAGACCTGTTTAAAATAATCTTATCCATCAAATGTTCCCTATGATCCACCAGCATATCTACAATTTTCCTATAAAACTCCTCTTCCTCAGGAGTAGTATTATATGGTATCACATCGTACAGGTCAGAATCTTTTTTATGTCCTTTAAAAATATCATGACCCTTCTGAACATTAGTTGCTGCAGTACTTACTATTTTAAATTCTCTTCTTTCACAAATTTCTGTTGTAATTCTTTGAGCATCACGTAATTGATATGCTTCCAATGATAGAGGATTATTGTTAACCATTTTTAATAATTTTTGAAGGTAATTTGAAGCATCAGTATAAAAAGAATCATCTACCTCAGATAATGTACCAGTAGTTCTTTCTTTTTTCTGAATATCCCTTAATTTTTGAAAAAAAGTATCCAATTAAATTCCCCTATTATGAATTATCCTTAAAAAAATATGGAGAGTAATTAATCTTCTTCTATTCTAGGAGCTAATAAAAATGATAATTCTCCTTCATCGTTCATTAATTCTAAAACTAAAGTTAATGGCATGTCATCTCCAAATTGAACATATGTCTTGTCTGCAAATTTTTCTGCTTTGAGCATTTCTTTAATATTTTCTATTGCATAAATTGCTTTAGCTGTTTCTGATAATTGTTCACCATGAAGATATTCTACTTTTGCATCAGCAAAATCACCAACAGCTTCTAATGTAAGATTATCTTCATCAACATTAAATGAAACCCTGTCAGCTACTATTTCAATGTCTTGTATTGCTTCTTTAAGTGTAGCTATTGGTATTGATATGTTTACAGGATATTCTATTTGTGGTTGTGCTGGCGTATCATATTCTAAATCAATGAGTTTTACTTTGAAAGTTTTCTTAATTGCTCCTTCAAAGGTTAATATAAGACTTCCTGCATCCACTGTTAATTCCATAACATCATCAGATTTGGATCTTTTAAGCACTTTCATTAATTCTTCTGTGTCTAAGTTTAGTTTGATTGGTTTATCACATTCATATATATCAAATAAACTTTCTTTTAATTCTAAATGCACGTAAGTAATGTGACTTCTATCAATAGCATTTAATCTTAGTCCGTCTGAGTCTACTTCTATTTGTACTTCGTCAACGATTGATGATATTGCATCAAAACTTGTTTTAAAAATACTTGGGTCGCTTAATACTAGTTTGAACACTATGCCATACTCTCCTTAAAAATAATTTTTATAATAATTTTTTTTAATATATTTTAATCTTTGATAAACATGGATATTAAATTTTATTCTCCAATGACATAAATTATTATTAAAAATAGATTCAGGTTAAAAAAAATAGTTCAACTATTGGAATGAATAGAGGGTCATGCGTTAATTATATCGGGAGATTATTTCTTATTTTTCTTATTTCTTGGTTGTGGCTTAGATGATGAATCCATATCATCCATCATATTAGTTAAGTTGTTTAACCCGGATAATTTCATTATTTCTTTGTAGAATGATAATATAATTAAGATTATACCTAACAATATTAATCCCATAGCTATGGATTCATGTTCTCCGTACATAACATGGTCAGATATTTTAACTACATCTTGCATTGCCTGGAATATACCAATCAATGTAATGATTATACCTACTGCTATCATTATTATTTTTGAAAATGATATTCTGCGAACGGTAATTTTAGGAAGTGGATTTTTTTCTATTATTTTATCTGTATCAAATTGATTAAGTAATGGTACTCCATCACTATCTACTTTAACATTGTCAATGATTTTTGTATCATCATTTAATGATTTTTCCTTATCATCAAATTTATGCACTTGTTTTTTTGGTCTAGCTATAGGTTTTTTATCCTTTTTATTTAATCCTAGTTTAGAGGATAAATCAAATTTTTTACCTTTTTTAGGTGTTTTATTTGGTTTTTGTGGCTTAACTTCTTTGTTTAAAACTGTTTCTTCCTGATTATCTTTTTCAGCATTTACATTATTGAAATCTACCTGTTCTATTTCATCCATCAACTGGAATTTTTCATCTTCAATATTATGATTTTGTTTTTTAGAACTAGGTTCAGAACCCTTAATGATTTTTCCACTTTCACTATCATATTCGGGAACATTTTCTAAATTTTTTTGTTCAAATTCATCAAAGAAGTCTTTTTCAGTTTCTATAGTGAAATTATCATCCAATACATTTAATTCTTCTAAAGGATCATAGTTTTCATTACTTCCTTTGTTTGAACTTTTTTTATTGTTAGTCATGATAAATCACTTTAACCAAAATTATTAAAATATTTATGATTATATTTTAATTTTTCAAATAATAAATAATTTACTATTATGTTTTTTTCTTTTAAAAGAAAATATGAGAATCTAAAAAAATGTATTACGATTAGTTATCTAATCGTACTCCCTCCATGTATAATCACATTCTGTGCATCTGAAAAATCTTGTTTCTGATTCATCTGCACTTCTTGTTTGTTGTAACCACCAAAATGCTATTTTATTATCACATTTTGGACAGATTACTTTAATAGTTGGTAATGTTTTCACATTTCCATCAGTTACTATGATAGTATCTTCTTTATCTACTTTTTCAGATACTTCATATTGTTTTTTGGATTCCTCAGTAACTACTTTTTCATAACCGCAAGCATCACATGAGAATTTACCTTCTTTTGGAAATAGTACTTTTCCACAGTCTGGACAAAATTCCATTTATAATCATTTCTCCTACTAATTTGTTTTTTTATTAATAATATGTTTGTTAATAATATACCATATAATTATTTAAAATATTCCCGAATCTCTTAATATAATATTATGATCAAATGCTAAATTTAAATTCTTTAATTTATTAATTTCAATAAATTTTGCATCTTTAGCATCTGAATCTGATTTTAATGATCCTCCGATTATTTTTGCTGTGAATGCTACGGTTACCGTATGCCCTCTAGGATCCCGGTTAGGATCTGAATATACTCCGACTAATTTTGTCAATTCTATGTCTAATCCTGTTTCTTCTTTAGCTTCTCTTACAGCTGCATCTTCAACTTTTTCACCATACTCAACAAATCCTCCAGGTATAGCCCAATGATCCATATAAGGATTATTAAGTCTTTTTATTAGTACTACTTGACTGTCTTTAACAATTATAGTATCTACTGTTAATGCTGGATTTCTATATTCTGTCATGAAAATAAATTTATTAAAAATAGTTAATGAAATTAGTGTTAAAAAGTGTATTAAAAAAAGTTTTAGAAGAATTATTCATTGAATGCATTATTTAATGCTTCTTTGAATTCTGTTGCTTCTGATTTTACTGTTTCTGAAGCTGTTATTATTGATTCTTGTGGATTAGAACTTACTACTTCAAATTCTGGTTGACCAATTAAGGGATGTGTTATATCATATGCTGCTGCACTTACTTCATCCTGTGCCATTAGTCTTTTTCTTAAAATATTACATATTGTATGACTTTCACCAGTTATTTCTAAAACTACGTGTTCTGGTTCATTTTTTATATATTTCACCTTTAAAAACCTCCATAATTACTTGATATATTTCGTGAATCAATTT
Organism: Methanosphaera sp.; assembly: GCA_017431845.1. GTDB lineage: Archaea > Methanobacteriota > Methanobacteria > Methanobacteriales > Methanobacteriaceae > Methanosphaera. Next base: position 49,317 of record JAFRKG010000066.1, read on the forward strand.
TACCACATTCACATACTAATTGGTTATTATCAAGTTTCATAAATTTACGACAATCAGTACACATTGCCTTTATAACACCAGTATCCTCTTCAGACGTGCTTAAATCTATATATTCTGCTCCGTATATGTTCAATACTTTTGCTTCTACTATATCTCCTATTTTAAACATCTCATGTAATGAGGATATGAAATCAGTGTTAGCTTTTGATATATGAATAAATCCCTTATATCCTGTCACTAATTCTCGATTAAATCCTTTTATCATTTTTATTGTTACCAGTGCTTTATTCTGTTTGACTTCCGTAATATGACCTATAACATAATCTCCTTCTTTAAGAAAACTTGGAGGATTACTTGCTTGTATGGATATTGTTTTTTCATCCTTATCTATGACAATCCTTCCATTAATACTTGCTTTAACGAATCCATCCTCTATGTATGTCCATTCTGATGGTATGTACTCTTCATAGGTACATAATACTTCTCCAGGCAGAACGAAGTCATTTTCTTTATGAAACATAATTACATTACTCAAGCTATTATCAGAATTATATAATATATTATTTATTTTCTTTATAAATAATAAAAGTATCTATAATTGTTCATCATGGATAATTATTTCATCCATCATGTAATCATCCCAGTCCTTTAAGCCAAGAACTATCTCCAACTCCTGAGGCGTAAGTACTGGTTTCTTGTACATTGCACTGTCATCTATAGCAATTCTAGGACATGCAGTCATAACAAATGCATCAAGATTGTAAGGTAACAGTAAATCCGGTGATATGTAATCCATGTTAAGTATTTGTGCTTCATAACCCTGTTGTCTTATCATTTCCTTAAGCTTTAATGCTAAATCAAACCTTAGTTGACCTTTCTTGGATGACATTATAATACCAAATGATTTAGCATCCCTTGCCTTTGTTATTCGGGCAAACCGTACACGTATAATTTTATCAGCAAATTCTTCAATATCACGTGATTTTCCTATGAATGGATCGGCCACTACCACTTTCTTGTTTGTGAATAGTTTCACTCCCAATGCATGGAAATCTCCACTACCCACATATATTACTACATCCACATCCAGATTTTTTATTGAAGTGAAATTACATCCAAGTACTTGTCCTTTACCAGTTCCCTGTCCATTATCCAGTTTTACATCATATCCTCTGTCCCGGATTGTTTTTATCATTTCATCTATTTTATGTATGTGTTGGGTTGTAGTTACAAGTCCTACTGTTTTAACATCCTCCTCCAGTTTACTGAGTGCATCAATTATTGGTGCTTCAACATCAGCCGTAGAATGTGCTTCAATAAATAGTACAGGACAATCTGTCCTGATAGGAAGAGGAGTATGAGCAAAGTGTACAACAAGGTCAATATGCTTATTTACCTTAATATCAGCCAAATCACAAGCTCCAAAACATGGATCAGCATCTATAATTATGTTAACATCTGGTAATTCCTTTTGAATTGTGTTTGAAACGCTGACTGCATCACTCTTTAATCCTTCAGGAAACTGTAAAATAACATTCGTTGCATCTATTTTTTTTATCTTATCTATTATTACATCAATTTTGTAATCATAATTAAGAGTAGCCATAATAATAACCTAATCTTCAACTATAGTGACTTTTCCATCAACCATCTTAATTTTAACTAATGTGTTGATTTTCTTACCTGTTGCATCTTCAACTATTATTTTTCCATCATCTTTTTCTATAGGAAGAATTATATGTTCAATATTTACTCCAATTTTATCTAATGCAGATATTACACTTATCAGTGTACCACCAGTACTTACAACATCATCAATTAGTAATATATTGTCCTCTTTTTTAATGTTGTTAATGAATAATTCACTTTGACCATACCCTGTTTCCTGGTGTACTTGTTGTTCTCCTTCTAATCCATAGGATCGTTTCCTTATAACTACGAAGGGAATGCCTGTTTTTAATGATAAGGCAGTAGCTAATGGAATACCCATTGATTCTACTCCTACAATCTTATTAACATTTGATAAATCAAAATTATCCACTATGTAATCCATTATTGAATTTAACAATGAAGTTTCGACCAATGGAACCCCATCACTTATAGGATGTACGAAATAGAAATATTCACCCTTTTTAACTACAGGACATTCAACTAATGATTTTTTTAATTCTTCTAACATGATACTATCCTCAAATTACTTTAATATATAGTAATATATATACTCCGATACAATTGAAATACTTAATTATTAAAGTGATTGAAGATATATTATATAATAATAGACAATTAATAATAAAGCACAAGGGGAGGTTAACAGATGCTAGAAGGATTAAGCGATAGTCTAACACAAACTATGAAAAAACTAGCAGGAATGTCAATAATAGACAAAAAAACACTGAAAGAAGTAACCAAAGACATTCAACGTGCATTAATACAGTCAGACGTAAACGTTAAAGTAGTTTTCGGATTAACAAAGAAAATAGAAAAACGAGCACTAGACGAAGAATTACCAAAAGGATTAAGTCCAAAAGAACATGTGATGCGCATAGTTTACCAGGAACTAGTAAACCTTATTGGAGAAAAACCAGAAGAACTAAAAATTACACATAAACCCTACAAGATAATGATGTTAGGTTTACAAGGAAGTGGTAAAACAACCACAACAGCAAAACTTGTAAGACACCTTAAAAAGAAAGGACAAAACTGTGCAATAGTATGTACCGACACATGGAGACCAGCAGCATACGAACAATTAAAACAATTATGTGAACCACTAGACACACCAGTATTCGGAGACCCACAAAACAAGGACGCCATTGACCTGGCACAAAAAGGATTAGAACAATGTGGAAACAAGTACGACGTGATACTAGTAGATACAGCAGGTCGTCATAAAGAAGAACAAGACTTACTAGATGAAATGAAAGAACTAAGTACAGTAGTAAAACCAGACGAAGTTATACTAGTAATCGATGGTACCATAGGTCAACAAGCACGTAACCAAGCAGAATCATTCAAACAAACCACAGATATTGGATCAATAATTGTAAGTAAATTAGATGGTTCAGCAAAAGGAGGGGGTGCATTATCTGCAGTAGCAGAAATACATGCTCCAATCAAATTCATAGGTACCGGGGAACGAGTAGATGACTTTGAAGCATTCGACCCAGAAAGATTCATATCAAGACTACTAGGAATGGGAGACCTTGATACATTAATCGAAAAAGCAGCAGAAGTCACATCAGAAAAATCAGACCAGGAAATGATTGACTCAATCATCAGCGGTAAATTCACATTAAAAGACATGGAAAACCAATTAAACATGATGAACAAGATGGGACCTATACAGCAAATCATGAAACTAATTCCTGGATTAGGAAACCAGTTACCAGCAAATGCATCAAAAGTAACTGAAGATAAACTCAACACATACAAAATCCTGATGAACTCCATGACAGACTATGAACTAGAAAATCCGGAAGTAATCAAAAAATCCAGAATAACCCGTATAAGCAGAGGAGCAGGATTAACCAATGATGACGTGAAAGACCTCCTGAAATATTATAGTGTAACCAAAAAAGCACTAAAAGGAATGGGTAAACGTAACATGGGCGGACCAATGGGTAAACTCATGAGACACATGAATAGACAATAAACCCTGTTTCCACCCCTTTTTTACATCATTTTAATAAGAATAACTATTTTTTAATAAAAAAAATTAACAAGGAAAATAAAATGTCAACAAATAATGAATATAAACTATGTTCTAGATGCCTGGCAAGGATAAGTAGAAAATTTCAGAAAACAGAAGAAAACGAAAAATGCAGTATCTGCGACAACCTACTCCTACACGAAGACAAGATATACCAACTAATCTATAACAAGATACATAAATTTGACATAGAATTTAACACATTCTACATAGCATGCCAAGTAACTTATGATAAACTAAACATAGCAGAAAAGAATATTCATAAAGAAGTCAACTATCAGGGAAACAATGGATTAAAAAAACAGTTACGGAAAGACTTATCCCAGATGCTAGTTGAGAAAATGGGAAAAACAATAGACTATAAAAATCCAGAAGTAGTTATCAACATAAAAATCAGAAAAAAACCATTCAAACACAACCCATACCCAGAAATAAACAATTTAACAGTATTCATAGACAGCAACCCCCTATTTATCGAAGGAAAATATCGTAAACTAATCAGAGGAATACCACAAACAAAGTGGCCATGCACAGAATGCAAAGGAAAAGGATGTTCAGCATGTAATGGAACAGGCCAACAATACCCGGAAACCGTAGAAGGACTAATAGGAAAACATTTACTGCCCATGGCAAAAGGAAAAGAAATAAAATTCCATGGATCAGGACGAGAAGACATCGATGTACTTATGCTAGGAGAAGGAAGACCCTTCGTAATAGAAGTAAAATATCCATTCAAGAGAAGTATTGACCTAAAATTCTTAAGAAGAGTGGTAAACAGTCATAGCGATGGTAAAATAGAGATAAACGACCTGAAATTCGTAGACAATAACAGACGTGCAAGCATTAAAAAAAGTTCTACCGAAAGTTATAAAGTTTACTCTGCAATAGCAGAATTTGAAAATGGTGTTACAAGTAATGATATTAAAAAAATAGAAAAACTAAACATAATAGAACAAAGAACACCAAAACGAGTAGAACATCGCAGAGCAGATAAAATTAGAACAAGAAAAATAATGAATCTTAAAGTAGAACGAATAAACAGTAAAAAATTAAGGTTAATCATTAAATGTCAGGGAGGATTATATATAAAAGAACTAATCTCCGGTGATGAAGGAAGAACCCAACCTAGCGTTAGCAGTGTTTGTAAAAACAAATCAATATGTTCACAATTAGATGTTTTGAAAGTTCATATTCCACAATAGCATAGTCTTTCTATTGTTCTGCAAGGAAGACATCCTAAGGTTCCTTAATTTAAGATTATGTTAAAACAATTAGTAGCTAAATGGTAAAAAAGCCAAAAAAAAGTGAAAATAGGGATAATAAAAAAATAATTTCATTATCACACAAATAATTGGAAATTAATTAATATATAATGTTATTATTTTATAGTAGTATTTCTTTTAATAACTTTCCACTTCGTATGTATATAGTATTTTTGCCACCAGGTGTGTTGTAAAGTAATTTACAGTTATTTAATGTTGTTACTCCCTGTTTAGCATTATAAAGTGCTCCCCCATATTTAGCCTTGTTATTACTTATTGTACAAGAGTTAACAGTCAGTTTTCCAGCATTCATTATTGCTCCACCTTCTGTTGCTGTATTACCATTTATTGTACATTTATTTATAGTTAGTTTACCTGTATCATAATTACTTATTGCTCCAGTAGCATCTTCTCTACCAGTAGCTTTATTATTATTTATCTTGGAGTTCGTAAGAGTCATTTGTCCCCAGTTCATTATTGCCTCTGCAAATTCATTTTTGTTATTGTTTATCATTGTTTTATTTATAGTCATTATTCCACTGCTTAATATTGCACCTTTATTATTACCGTTAATTGTACAGTTATAAATAACTATCTTATTGTCACCACTAATTGCTTGTGCCTTGTTATTGCTAACTGTGGATCTTTTCATATTCAGAACTCCTCCATTGTTACTTATTGCCACACATGGTGCAGTGTTACTGTTAATTTTTGAGTCTGTTATTGTAACTGTTCCACCGTTATTGTTTATTGCTGCACAATAATTTGTGCCTTATTGTAATTTATTGTACTTTTTGTGATTGTCAATTTATTACTGTTGCCTATAGCTCCGTCTTTTGATGTGTTGTTGTTTATTTTGCACTGAATTATTGTTGCCTGATTATCATTAGATAATGCTCCCTTGTTATTGATGAACACAACGTTTTTCATGTATAGTTTCATCTGATTGTATACTGCTCCTTCCTCTAACGCTTTGTTGTTTTTTAATGTGCTGTTTCCAATGATTAAATTTCCTTCATTTTTTATCGCACCACCAATTTCTGTTGCTTTGCTACTAAGTATTGTGGTGTTTTTCATGTATATGTATTCATGATTACTTATTGCTCCGCCTGACTTGGCAGTGTTGTTATAGAACGTAGAATCTGCAATTATGAGTTTTCCTTCAGAATTTTTTATTGCTCCACCGTATGAAGAGTGACAATTTTTTATTTTCAGTTTTTTTATTGTGACATTACTTTTTCCGATGTCTAAGAACTGGTACTTGTTAGCACCGTCGATAATCTTATTGTTTCCATTAATGTAATATATTCGATTATCTCCTATAACAGTATTTGCCTGTAATTTGATATTTGCCCTTAAATTAATTGTTATTTTATCATAATTAGCTGTCAAAGCTTTTTTCAGTGCCTTGTATGTTGATACATTATATGTTTTTTTTGTAATGGCTGTTTTTCCTATTTTCTTTTCATTTTTTTGTATTATTTTAGTTGATTTTTTTACATTTTTTGTCGAAACATCATCTGTTATTTTGTTATCATTATCTGTATGTATTGTTTTGTTAACTCCTGTTGCAGAAACAATACCTACCAGCAAAATAATTAATGCTAAAAGTAAAATAATCTTTTTAGATGATTTATTTATCATTTTTTTCAATTCCACATAACTTTTTTTATAATATTGAGTATCACACAAGCGCAGATTTATATTTTTGGATAAATATTTTAATTTGATGGTTTTAATGGGTTTTTTAAAATTTTTGGTGGTTGACAATGATAATAGATATACTTATAAACTATGAAGATTATAAATATAATACAATATTAAAACATAGGATAAAGTTCTTGATTTTAATATTCAGGAACATATGTTATAATTATATAAAAAAAATAATTTCTTTCTTAGCTCTAAAGAAATATTTTCGAAGAAAATAACTCATTGAAGGATAATTAGAATTTAGTATTCAAATAATAATTAGTATTACTAATAATTAGCTGTTAGTCAACCTAAGACTAGAAAAACCTAAAATTTGTGAAATAAAACCTATAACTCACAAAAAACCTATAAATTCTATTAATTATAAATGAGATGATAAAAGATGAAAAAATCAAAAGGATTTAAAAGTCGATCAAGGTATAAACTTAAAAAAAGTATCAGACCTAAACGAGCTAACATTATATCTAAAAAAATACAAGTATTTGAAAATGGTCAAAAAGTACACATAATTACTGATTCAAGTTTCCAAAAAGGACAACCACACCCAAGATTCCATGGAAAAACTGGTGAAGTTGTAGGACAAAAAGGACGAGCATACCTCGTTGCTATTAAAGATGGAAACAAAGCAAAAGAATTAATTATTAGACCAGAACATCTTAAATTACAAGCACAAGAGTGATTATGATGATTGGAAAAAAAGTCATTGATACAAAACCTATTACAATATCTGAAGCAAGAGAAATTCTAATGAAAAAAGTAGAAGAAAAAGCTGATGAGAATAACGAAGTCGATGGCCGCCAATTTACATATGAACAAAACCTTACTATTGATTATGTCAATAAGTTTGCACTTCTTGATGCTGAAGATGCTAAAGAGTTAGTTTCAAAACTTGAAGAGTACCTTACAACTGTTCAAGCAGTGAAAGTAGTGGATCTGATGCCAGAGGATCTTGATGACTTAAGATTAATCTTTGCAAAAGAAAGGGGAACTTTTGAAACAGAAACTTTACAAAATGTTCTAGATTTATTGGATCAATACCGATAAATCAATCCCTACTTTAATTCTTCTAACCACCAACATAAAATTTACCTAATTTTAAAGAAAATAATTGAGATATATATTATGCCTAACAATACTAAGGAAATTTTAAACAAGTATAATATTCGATTAGATAAAAATAAGAGTCAAAATTATCTTATTGACAATAATAAACTCGAGAATATTCTTAGAAATGCGGATATTCAATCTGACGAAACAATTCTTGAAATTGGTGCTGGAATCGGAACTATGACAATTCCCATGGCAAAAAAGGCATTTAAGGTCATTGCTATAGAAAAAGATCCAATTATTGCTGATGTTCTACGTCAAAGAATTGTTAAGGAAAAATTAGATAATGTTGAGATAATTAATGATGATGCTTTGAAGATAGATTTTCCTGAATTTGATAAGATTGTTTCAAATCTTCCATATCAAATTTCTTCTCCGATAACGTTTAAGTTTTTGGAATATGATTTTAAAAAGGCTGTTTTAATGTACCAGTTGGAATTTGCTAAGAGGATGAATGCTGAGGTTAATTCTAAGGAGTATTCCAGATTGTCTGTTGCATTACATTACAGGGCAGATATTAGTATTATAGATACTTTGCCTCCTGAGGCTTTTGTTCCACAGCCGAAGGTTAATAGTGCTGTTGTTGAATTGATTCCTAAAAATAGTGTGGATTTAAATGATTGTTTTGATGATGTTATAAGAGCATTATTCCAACATAGAAATAAAAAGGCGAGAAAAGCTTTAATTCAGTCTGCTCATGAGTTACATTATGATAAGAAAGAGTTAAAGGCTTTGTTAAGTGGTGTTGATAATGATTTGTTTGAGGAGAAGGTTTTTAAGCTTAGTCCTGATGAAATTTTAGAAATATCTGAGGTTATTGGTGAGTTGTTATGAATTATGATGGTGTTGAGTTTAATGAGTGTGAGGAGGTTTATCCTCCTGCTGAGGATACTTTTTTGTTAATTGATAATTTGATGGTTCAAAGTGGTTATGATGTTTTGGAGATTGGTACTGGTACTGGTTTGGTTAGTATTTGTGCTTCATTGAAATGTAGTAGTGTAACCTCCACGGACATTAACCCATATGCAATTAAATGTGCAGAAGCTAATATTAAATTAAATAATCGTGACAATATTACTGTAATAAAAAGTGACTTGTTTGATAATATTAATGGCAAGTATGATTTGATATTATTTAACACACCTTATCTACCTGTAACAGATGAAGAACATGTTGATGATGAATATTCAAAGGCATGGGATGGAGGAGAAAATGGAAGAGAAGTAATTGACAAATTCCTAAAACAAGCCCCACTATACCTTAAAGAAAACGGAACAATACAGTTAGTACAATCCTCATTATCAGATAATGAAAAAACAATACAAACACTGGAAAAACTAGGATTAAAAGCTGAAATAACTGCTATTGAACACATATTCTTTGAAGATATAACACTTATCACAGCTTACAAAGCATGAAAAAAAATTGTTTATTCTATAATTTCATACTTCATATTTTCAAGAAATCTTTCAGGCCTTAACTCGATGACAATATCAGGATTATACCATTCAATTAGGTCTGTGTTAAAATACCAATGATCCCAATACGCAAACATGCTTTTAAAGAATACATTTAACACATCCATATAACGGTTTGCAGCGGAAGACCTTAATAATAAACAGTCCATATCAGATAAACTAAACCTATTACGCATATAAACTGAATCCCTTACCCCAACTTTAGCAAATTCTTCAGGCATGACAAATGGATTGTCCGCATATTCATACTTATCCGAATATTCTAGGAACATGAAATCATAACGGTCAACTATCTCTTTCTGATCCATACGCGGATGCTTAAAATGACATAAATCCCCATTTACTGGCACTTTCTTATGAATTGTGTTCTCCTTTATTGCTTCTTTATACATCTGACTACTTACTTCACTTCGTATGTCATGCATCATTTCTGCAGAATATTTTAATGCACCTTTAAAATTTATATGAGAATCACATTTATAATAATCACTAGGCTCCAACACATCTATAAAGTCTGGTACCAAGTCCCCTATTAAATCATAATTTCTGTTTATTACCTTAGGAGTGAAGGGAAGATAATCCTTACATACAATTGCTTTATCAGGTATTACATAGAACTTATATTCTATCCCCCTCTCCTCACAATACTCTTTTTTGGAGTTATAACTTTCCCTGAATAGTTTTTCATCAAAGTTATTCTCAAATCCTTCAACAAAATGTTGTTTTAATTCATAGTTTGTATCATTATTTAGGAACACGTAATTATCTAATCCAACAGTATGTAACTGTATGTATTTTTCATTGAGTAAGTTCAAATCATCATAAGACATAATATGACCTCAGAATAGTTTTCTTATTTTATCCGTAAAGCTAGTTTCAGAAGCTGTTTCATGTTTTTCTTGACTATTTTCCTTTTTTTCTCGGAGTATTTCTCTAATTTCATCCGATACTCCTTTGTTTTCATGATATTCTACTTCAACAGGAGAAGTTCTTGGTTCTAATTGTAGTGTACTTGTATTAACAAAGATTCCCTCATTAGTCCCATATTTCCATAGTAATGTATGTTCATCTAAGATCATGTTCGGAATTTTTACTTCAAAATCAGCCCTATTATCCACTATTTCTGTATGACTAAGTGATTGTTCATCTAACTTTAACACTGCTTTACCCCTTAACTGAACATTATCCTGAACTTTAATGTAAGACTTAAACAGTACTGTTTCTTCTCGTTTACAATAATAATCATCTACTATAATTTCAGCATTAATTTTTTGTTCATAACTTTTGTTAAATAATAATAGTACAGACTTAGTTTTTTGTTCAGCTTGTATGGAACCACTATAGGAGAAACGTAGCATATATTCGTTTTCAGGTTCTATGTAATCCGGTAATTTAATATTGAATTTTACAGTACCACTTGTTACCTCTTTTATATCAAGAAGTATGTTTTTATTTAATATACAGGCTATACGTCCTGTTGTAACTGGTTTAAGGTTGTCCGTTAAACATTCAATGTTTATATTAAATTCTCTTGTTGGAGTAAATATAGGATTTTCTACATTTATGATTGTCATTGCAAAACTTCCAATAATAACTTTTTATAATCTTTAATAATATCTTTAAACTAGTTAATTGTTAAATGTTTCAACGAAATAGGCTGATTATTATAAAAGTATAAATATAACTTGAAACTAATCATAACTAGATGATTAAAATATTGAAATAACTATTGTATGTTTTGTATAATAGTAATATAATCATCTAAATGAAATTAAATTATAGAAGCCAAGAAATAAAAAATAATTATGAAAAATAAGCCTAGAAATAGAATAGTGGAGGGAATTAATATGAATAAAATTACTCCAATATTAACCTTAATCATTATTGTGACAATAGTATCTGTTTCAGGATGTATCAGTGTAGTTAACCCTGAAAATACTTCCCAGGAAATAAACAATATTGTTAACAATTCAAACCAAGTACCTGATAGCAGTGAAAACTCTGCTAACATAAGCGCCCAAAACGTGAATAAAAGTGGTAACATACAAAATACCAGTGCCAACTCTGATAAAATGAACCAATCATCAAAAGCATCAAAAAGTAATGATACTGGTGATAATCATTCATCAATCGATGGAATCACACCAAAGATTACACCAAATGATGCAAGAAAAATAATGGACAAAGAACTTAAAACAAATTATTCTATAGACAATGCAGTATACACAATCTCAGGTTATGTTGAGAACGGAACACCATATTATAACATTAGTATAGAAAAATTTGATGAAAAAACATCAAAAAATACTGTTATAGGCAATGCCATAATGAATGCTAATACTGGAGAAATAATTAATAATACTCTAGAAAAAGCTGCTGAAAATAGAAATAATAATGAAAAAGTATATTCAGTTGATGAGGCAGGAAAATTTGTTGATATAACTTATAAGGGAGAAAAAGTATCTGTAAGAGAAAATTATCCTTATTATAGTCCACAAAATGGTAAAGTTTATCATTCACGTGAAGAAGAAGCTGAAGACTTATACCAATTATCAAAAGCTATTAAAAACGAATAATTTTTATCTCCTTTTTTCTAATTTTTTTCAAGTATTTTACCGATGATTTGTTTGTATCCTCTTACGATGTAACCTACTACTATTCCTGCAAATATTGTGCCTAGACCTATTCCCTTAAATGATCCATATAATAGTAAGGATAATATTGCACCTATTATTACATTGGACGTGTCAAATCCTGTTTTTAATTTTCCGAAGTCTATGTGTGTTACATGTCTTACTGCTAGGGATACTCCTTCTCCTGGAAGTACTATTGCATTTGATATTACTTCAAAATATACTCCAAGTGCGATTATAAAACAGCTTATTATGCATAATATCCATTGTGATATGTAGTTTGTTGGTTCTATTGGTGTTAATATGTATAATGTGTAATCTATGAAGTATCCGAATATTATTGTCACTACTATTTGCATCCATTGTTTTCTCTGGAATTCTGATTTAAGTATCAGTACTTGGATTATTATTAGTAAGAAGTTAAATATGATTGTTATCATGCCTAATGATAAGGGTACTGCATATTTTAGTACGTTAGGTATGCATGATATGGGTGTTGTTCCTAAATCGGATTTTACGGATAGTGCTACGCCGAAGGACATTATGAATAATCCGATAAGTAGTATAATATAGTTTTTTATTGTTTCTTTCCAATTTATTTCACTTATATGATTGTTTCTCCTTGTTTTGTTTTCTTTTTTCATTTTATCTATTATTATGTTTGTTTTTTAAGATATTTAAGGGGTTTATTTTATTATTATTCATTATGTTTTGAATGTGTTTAGACTGTTTATTATGGGTGTTGTCTTATTTTTCTCCTGCTATTACAAAATATCTGTAATATTTGTAGTATATGTCCACGTTTTTATATCCTATTTCTTCGTACCATTTGATTGTATCGTGTAGTGTGGCTGGTTTATCTAGTTTTCTTCTGTTTTTTAGTGTTTGTTTTTCTTTTTCTGGTATGTTTTGTTTGGATAGGTGTGTTTCGTCCTGATTTTTGTATATTTTTTCTGTGTGTTCTGTTGATCCTCTTACTTGGTCTGCGTTTATGAAAATTCCTTGGGGGTTTAGTGTTTCGTATATTTTAGCGTATAGTGTCTTTTTTTCTTCGTCTGTTAGGTGATGTATTGATAGTGATGATACTATTATATCATAGTTTTCTGTGAAGTCATATTCGAGGTAGTCTGCTGTTATGTATTTGAATTTTGTGTTATTGAATTTTGTTTTTGCAACATTTAGCATGTCAGTTGATAAATCGAGTAGTGTTATGTTACTTTGAGGGTGTTGTTTGTATAATAATTCTGTTAGTATTCCTGTTCCTGCTCCAAGGTCCAGTATTTTTGGGTTTTCATAGTTTTCTGTTAGTTTTATTACTGTGTTGTAGTATATGTCCATGTGTGGTATTGCCTGTTTTCTGTATTTATCATAGTCTGTTGATGCTTTGTTAAATGCATCTAGTACTTTATTGTTTTCCATTTTATTCTTCCTCATATTGCTATTTTCATGTTTAGTATGTATGTTTCTGGTTTTATTACCTGTTTTAAAAATTCTTCATTGTTATTGTTATCGTATGTTATGTATGTGTGATTTTTGTTGTTTTTTATGTGGATGTGTATTGTTTCGTTTTCTGTTTTTAGTAGTTGTTCTAGTTGTTTGTTTATTTTTGTTATTCCTTCGCTTTCTTCGGTAATGTTTTCTGAGAATGTGTTGGATAATACATATTCTGTCTTTGAGTTTGTTATAATATAATATTTACCTTCGTTTAATAAAGTTTTACTTATTGTAAATGCTTTACATGACCAACTACTGTTATGATTATAGTAGCAGGATTCATTATTATTGTCTTTGTTGAATGAAGTTGTTTGAAATCCATAATCTAATAGTATGACTTCACTTTTTGATAGTATTTGTTTCTTGTTTGATAAGGGATTTCCTGAAATTAACATTTTATTATCTGGATTGTTCTTGGGATATAATGTTAATTCATAGCTTACACCACTTGGAAAGTAATCATTTAAGAGTTGGTTATTGTTTTTTAGTTTCATCAGTTTTTCATAGCTTATTAGATGATTATTTTCTGATTTTAATCCTATTGTTTTCAGATTTTTGAGGTTTGTTTTTTCCCAATTGCTTGGTGTTCCACTTGTTTTAGTTAGTGTATTCATATTATCTTCTAGGATACTGTTTAGTTGTTTGTTGTTTATTCTTGTTACCTGATTATCATTTAATGTTACTATGGTGAATGTTATTAAACTTAATATTACTATTAATATTATTATATAGAGTAGTAAATCCGTTATTATTATTTGTCCTTTATTATTCATAATCCGTACTTTGTTTTATGTCCATTGTCAAGGTATAATACTGTTTGGTTATTGATTTTTATTATGTTTCCTTCATATTGTGTATTTTTATCATTTAGTAATACATGGTCTATTGATGCTGGTGCTTTTTCATAGATATGTGTTGGTTGTATGAATGTTTCAAATCCGTAGTGATTGCAATGTGTCTTGTTTTCTAATCTGCATAGTATGCACATTCCGTCATGGCTGTTATGATAGTAATGATTTTTTAGGCAGTTTGTTATTGTTTGGTTGTTGTTTCCATGGTGTGAATATTCTTCGTATGGGCATTTTTTTATGATTATTGGTGTTGTTATGTTTTGGTATGCATTGCTATTTTCTATGTTTATGTATTGTTCTAGTTTATCTTGGTAGTGTATTTGATTGTTTTTGTATTCTGCTCCTGTTTTTAGTGTTGGCAGTGGGTCATATACTGGGTATTTGTTATCTGTTATGTCTATTAGTTTGGTTTCGTCCTTGTTTATTTGTATGTTTGTGTTGTTTGTTGTTGCTTTGATATGGTATTTTATTTCTATTTTAAATGGATTGTTGGAGGAGTCTATTGTTTTTATTTCTGTGTTGATGTTTATGTTGTCTTGTTTGTATTTTTCTTGTTTTTGATTGGTTTTTGATTGTATGTATTCTTTTGAATATTTTCGGCTGTCTTTTAATGATTTTTTGGTGGTTATGACGTTTAATGTTATTTCGTGTAGTGATTGTTTGGTTGTTGTTATGATTTCGTTTTCGAAATCTTCTGTTTTGCTTTTCAGTTTTTCTGATTCTATTGTTTGTATGGTGTTGTTTGTATCGTGTGAGTATTCTTCTATTATTATGATTGTTAGCATTATTATTGGTATTAATAATAGTAGGATAAAGATACTTGTTATGTAACCATTCTTATCTGTAATAATTTTCATAATATTGTTAATAATATTATGTTGTTAAATCATTATTTATAAATATTACTAAAAAATATTGAAAATGTTTAAAAAATAGTGATAAAAATAAAAAAATTAGTCAATAATTTCAAATGAAGTTACAATAACATTTAACTTATATTTGTTTGAATAATATTCATCATCATCCGTCATGATATCCATTATAATTCTCATATTATCATCATCCAAAAAGGACAATAATCTTGACTTGAAATTATCCCATTGTTCCTGAATTTCCCCATCATTATAAGTTCTACTTATCGTAGAAATATCCTGAGACCATTTACCTTCATTATGATACTCCAATATTTCAGAAACAGGAAAACCTTTAACAGTTATCCTAATTGAAACAGAAATAACATTCCCTGAAGATAATTTGTCAACAATAGAATAATGAACTATCTTATCCATAATACCACCTAAATAATACTATGAAATCCCATATAAATATACTTTTAAACAAATACCTCATTAAAAAAGTATTACTTTAACCCCCGAAATATGTCAAAAAGTATTAAATAGTTTTATCAATAACGAAATATATAAATGAAAACAAGGTTTCAAATAACTAATAATAAATAGAGGTTAAGTAAATATATTAATTAAGAATAATTTTAAAAATAATCGAATTTATTATCCGGAGGAAAAAATATGAGTGACATTATAAAAGGATGGCGTCATAACGATCAAAGATATAACCTAATAGGAACAAAATGTAACAAATGTAATGAAACATTTTTCCCAAAAAAAGTAGTTTGTCCAAATTGTAGAAGCCATGGTGACATAGAAGACCTCCAATTTAAAGGAACTGGAAAAATCTACACATACTCAGTAATCCACGCAGCAACAGATGACTTCAAAAACAACTCACCATACGCTGTAGGAATAATAGAACTAGACGAAGGTGCAAAAGTAACCGCACAAATAGTTGACTGTAATGTAGAAGAACTAAACATAGGAGACGAAGTAGAAGTAGTCTTCAGAAAAATACGAGAAGAAGGAAAAGAAGGAGTAATATCATATGGATACAAATTCAAACTCAAAGAATGATACAGGGATCCTACTAGTAGGACATGGAAGCAGATTACCATACAACAAAGAAGTAGTACAATCAATAGCAAGCAAATATGCAGAAAGTAAACCAGACTACAATATAGAAGTAGGATTCATGGAATTAGCAGAACCAAACATACCAACAGCATTCAACAAACTAAAAGAAACAGGAGTAAAAAAAATAATAGTAACACCTGTATTTTTAGCACACGGACTACACACAAAACGTGACATTCCAACCATATTAGGATTAGAACCTTCAGAAGAAGCAAAAAAACTAGGAAAAGGACATTCACACGGACATGGACACCACCACGATGAAGGAGAAGAAGAACACGGACACCACCACCATCATCATCACCATGATGAAGCAGAAACAGTTGAGTTTGATGGAGAAATCATTTACACCGAACCATTAGGTGCAGATGACGCTATAGTAGATATAATAGCTGAAAGAGTAAATCCACATTTATAACAAAAAAATATAATCCCCACCCCAACAAAATTTTTTTATATACTTTTTTTAAAATATAACAATATGAAAAACAATGCAATATCTGAAGTTGGAGAAAAAGAACTAATCAAAATACTTCTAGATAAAAGAGATAAAAAACTAGACATCACTGACAAAACAATAAAACACAGCTACCATGATGATGCCGCACTAATAAAAAACACAACAAAATACACAGTAATATCAACAGACATGCTAATACAACACACACACTTCCCCAAACAAATGTCACACTACCAGATGGGAAAAAAAGTAGTGACAGTAAATGTAAGCGACATACTAGCAATGAATGCAACTCCAAATTCAATATTAATATCAATGGGACTTCCCCCAACAATGAAACTAAATGAATACAACGAATTAACAGACGGCATAATAGACAAGTGCAACGAACTAAACATAACACTAATTGGAGGAGACATAAACCAGAACACTGAAATAATATTATGCGGCACCAGCACCGGTAAAATAGATGATAAAGTAAAATTACAAAGAAATATAGAAGAAAACAATTTAATCGGAGTAACAGGCGAATTAGGTGGTCCAGCAGCCGCACTAGATTTATTAAAAGAAAATAATAACACCAACAAACACAAAAACCAAAAAATTATACAAACATTACTAGAACCAGAATTACCAGTAACAACATCAGAAATACT
This sequence comes from Methanosphaera sp., assembly GCA_017431845.1. Taxonomy (GTDB): domain Archaea; phylum Methanobacteriota; class Methanobacteria; order Methanobacteriales; family Methanobacteriaceae; genus Methanosphaera. The sequence continues at coordinate 66,671 of JAFRKG010000066.1, forward strand.
AAGAAAATATCCCGAAATAACAACCAGCATAACAGACATTACTGATGGTTTAGCAGTAGAATTAGGTCACTTACAAAACAAGAATCCTGAAATTGGATTTGAAATATATTATAATAAGTTACCATATAATAAGAATATAGAAGAAATAGCAGAAAAAAATGATAAAAAATTAACTGACTATCTTCTCCACTTTGGTGAAGAGTTTGAACTACTCTTAACAATTAACAAAGAAGAATATGAAAAACATGCAAATGAACTAAATATTCAAATAATTGGTAAAACAAACAATTCAAAGAAAATAACATTAATAAAAGATAACAAAGAAAAAAATATTCCTATTAAAGGATACGAACATTTAAAAGATGATACAGATGAAACGATGCACAATATGTCCAAATAACTGTTTAATAGACAATGCAATATGTGGACGTAAACCAAACTTTGACGAAAACATAGTTGAAACTACTGTTATTGCAATAGATCCTATCGAAAAAAAACCATTATACCATTTCCTCCCAGGTACCAAAACACTATCAATAGGTACACTAGGATGTAATTTAAAATGTTTAAATTGCCAAAACCACAGTATAGCTCAACCAGAAAACCCTGATAAAGTAGAAACCAAAAATTATACCCCAGAAGAAATAGTTAAACTAGCCTTGGACAATAACATTAAAAGTATTTCATGGACATACAATGAACCAACAATACACCCCGAATGGATTATTAACACTGCAAAGATAGCACAACAACATAACATTAAAACAATACTAGTAACAAATGGTTACACATCACAAGAAACATTAGAAAAGCTTAAAAAATATGTTGATGCAGTGAATGTTGATTTAAAAAGTCCGGAAGAATTATTCTATGAAAAAGTTTGTCTAGGACACCTGGAACCTGTATTAAACAGTATTAATTTTTATCTAAATAATAAAATACACTTAGAAATAACCACCCTGCTCATAACCGACCTAAATAGTGATTCAGTACCAGAAGTTGTTGAAACAATTAAAGAATTAGATACTAATATTCCAATACACTTTTCAGCATTTTATCCTCAACATAAATTATCAACTTTGCCACCAACAGACCCAGACCTAATCTATGATGCATGCTTCTTTGCAACAGGCTTTGACTTAAAATACGTGTACTCAGGAAATGTTCCTCATTCTAATTATGATAACACTTACTGTAAATTTTGTGATGATCTGCTAATAGAAAGGGAAGGTTATTCTGTTAAAAACTATATTGAAAATGGTAAATGCACTAAGTGCGAAAACATGATTAATGATGTAATAGAAGAATGAGAAGTATTTAAAATACTCCTCCACCACCTCCACCGAATCCTCCAGATCCAGGTCCGCCTATGTCACCAAAGGATCCTGTGTCAAATCCACTATTACCATAATCCGGATTATTAAAACCATATGGAACAAATACTCTGTGCATATTATACATACCCCAGAAGTATCCAATAGATACTACATCCAAACCATATAATGCTGTTTCTGGAATATTATTCATTTTTATATATTTTTTCATATTTTTTGTTACTTCATCTGCACAGCCTAGTGCTGTTGCATATACCAAGATTTTCCCCCATACCTGTATTGATTCAGGAGGTCTTTCATTGATTAGACTAAAATCTTTAATATATTTTTCAAAATTCTTCCATTTATCATGAAATTCTTTACCCTCATATGTCCAGGTTCCTAAAGGCGTATCTATAAAGAAGAATATTATTAACTGTTCTATTATCAATATTAGAGAGAGTATGATGCCAATTACTACAAAATTACCGGAACCAAAGATTAATAATCCTAATATAAATATTACACCAACCAGTATTGCTAATATGTTATATCCAGACATTATGTTTTCTTTACTTTTATTATAGTATTTATTTACCCTTGAAACAGGTACATCTTTAAGTGCATCTATCTTCCATGCATTAACAAACTTTTGAACATTATAAGTATCTTCACCTACACTTTTTAGTGATATTTGCTGTTTTTCGTTTTCATAATTAGCTAAGAAATCTATTATGTCCTTTTCATGAAGCTTTAAGCTCAGAGTATTCTTTTCATATCTCCTGATTATTGTATCATCCTTGTTACTTACCACCATTTTATAGTATTTTCTATCTATTAAGTCAAGTAATGTGCTTGTAAATGCATCAGGGCTAAGTTCATCCACTATTCCCGGAATCATTGCATTAACAAATACTGGTGAGTCATTTGTAGGTATTTGACTTTCATAATCTGCATTGTAGATTATTTTTGGATTTCTTCCCCATTTTAGATAGAATGCTAACGGTGCAAATATTAATAATAATGATAATATTGATGGAATCATCCAGATTGTATTGTTAAAGTTTTGCTTGTTAACATAATCCTGTTGATCTTGTTCTATCTGTACTTTTGCATCCTTGTTTATGATATCAGCATATTCAGTACTTTTAAAGAATGATTTTGGCATAAGTATACGTTGTTCTGCTGTTGTTTCTGATGGGATGTTGTTATATTCTGTTATTAATGTGTTTTCATCATCCCATTGTGAACTTTTTACATTGGTATCAGGATTGTTCCAGTATTGAGTATCTTGATGATTGCCCGGTACTTTTATCATTGTTTTTAATGATTTTATTTCCTGATTCCAACCGTTTCCCCATGACATGTACTGTAATTCTGCTATATCATTGTATATTTTAACACCTTTTTCTATATTATAATGGAATATTACTGTTACATCCTCATCTGACACTTTTTGTGTCTTTTCTTCATCCTTATATAACCATACTTTTATTGTTACTTGATTAGTTCCGTTCTGTACTTCTAGCTTGTTATGATAACCTGGAGTTTCTACTTGTATGTCTTTGATTGATTGTTCACCAGATAATGGTATTATTCTTGTCACACCATTTACTGTTCCAGTGATTGAATATGTTATTTCATCAGTTACTTTTGTTAATCCATTATCTTCCACTGTTATTGATTCTTTAGCTTGAGGTAAAGAGTAGCTTCCAGTAGCTGCATATGTTAATGGCATGATAATAAAAATTAACATTAATATTGAAATAATTATTTTAGTTTTATTGTTTAAATTCATGACAAAACATCTCTGGTGTTAATGAATATTAAATATTTTAATAATACAGGATAATATAATTACCCCTGAGACTTGGCATAAATTAGTTTCAAGAGAAAAAAAGTAATACTCGAAAAAATATTAACCTTTTTATCAAAATGATAACCAGCATTATGTCTTTGTTCAAATCAAATATAACAATACCATTTTCTTTTATTGTTTATTTTTGAAAATAATC
>JAFRKG010000067.1 GCA_017431845.1 Methanosphaera sp.
ATAGATAATAAATTATTACTTTTTGTATAGTTAATAATTATTTTGATAATTAGTATTTAAATATTTTGATAAAAAGTATTACTTTTCACACTTTATTCATATGATTTCTACAGGGCCATTATTTTAAATAATGAATAAAACAAACTTATTAGTAATAAACAGGGTGTTATACATGAATGTTGTGAGTGTAATTGCTAGTCCAAGAAAAAATGGGAATTGTAAACATATTGTGGACATATTCACCGAAGTAATAGAAGAAAACAATGGACACAATACTGTGTACTTTGTTGAAGATATGAAAATAAGGGGTTGTCAAGCATGTAGGGCATGCAAAAGTTTTGAAAAACCCACAATGTGTGTTTTAGATGATGATTTTAACCGTGTTATGAAAAAAGTGAGTGAATCTGATGCATTTATTTTTGCATGTCCCAACTATTTTGGTGAAATATGTGGTCAAGGACGTGTTTTCATGGACAGGTTCTATTCAATGACCAAAACAACTCCTAATCAATTAAAAAATAATCCTAAGTGTGTTGTAATTCATACTTATGGAGCTAAAGATGGACATTATGATGAGTACATTACCAGGAAAGCACGAGTATTTAATTCTATAGGATGTGAATTAGTGAAAATATTATCAATAGGAGAAAATAAGCCGACACGGGGCGATTCCAGCAGGTTAATAGAAGAAGTTAGAATGACTGCACAGGAACTGGTAGGTGAAAAATAATGTCAGTACATGAAAAAATTAAGGAACTACTGGAAAATGATGACAGAGTTATTAAAGTTGATACTTTAAATGAGGAAGCTAAAAAGAATATAACTTTAATAGAGATGAAAAGACTTAATGAAATGGTTCCCCTCATTAATAAAGGAGTGGAAGAAGCTTTGAATGAAGATAATGCATTGGTCATCATTAAGGATAAGACTGATGTTATTGTTCCTGTTGAAGAACAAATACCAACACTTACACTTATGAGTGAAAACGGTACTCTTATTGGAGAGGAAGTATATGACCCCGAAGAATTAGAGGATCTGCGTAATGATCCCAGCGTATATTTTATATCTGAATATTTTGCAACTTACCCTAATCTTTCCACACCCGGCGAAAAACAGTTTTTCATGGTAAGTCAACTAAGAGGTGAATTATCCTGTGAAGACAAGATAGAAGAACTTGTTTCCAGCTTATCAATTGCAGCACCTTCAACAGAATCAGACCATTACATTAAGGACCTGTACAATATGGATTATACTGACCGGATAATTACAATCATCCTAGGCTACTCTTTATAATCCCCTATTTCAAATAATTCATAATACCCCTTTTTCATCTTATGTTTAATCTCGGGTAATTCATCACAACAATCCAATACATCCAGTCCATATAATATCATGGCATATATAACATGATTAAGTTTTTTAGCTTTGTCAGTAAGGTGATACTCCGTGTTACTTCTTTTATCTTCATCAATAATTATTTTTTCAACCAATCCCTTTTCACACATGAATTTAAGAGTATCTGACAAGACAGAATTATTTAAAGCAGGTTTATTCTTTTTAAATTCGGTGAAATGTTTTTTTCCTACATACATATCTCTAATTAATGCTATAACCCATTTTCGTCCAATTAATTCCACGGTTGCTTCCATTGGACAATCTGGGCCACCCCATGATTCAAAAATTTCTTTGTATTCATCCATATTATTATATTGACCCTAGGATTAAAAATAATTTAATAGTATGTTTGAACATACCAGTTGCTCTTAAAATACAATAAAATACTTAAATAATGTTAAACAAGTTTTAAGTATTAATATTAAAATTAGGGAGGAATAATTATAACTAAAAGTCCTGAAGAAGTACTGCAAGAAGTTTTAGACACCATAAATCCTCTAAGAGGAGTTCAGAGCGTTGGTGTTTTAAATGATGAAGTACGTAAACATATCCTTGAAATAGAAATGGAAAAAAGTGGAGAACTCATACCTGTAATCAATTACGGAGTACATGAATGTTTAAACAGAGAATTTACCGTGGCAATAATTAAAACCGCAACATTCAGACCACCTCCAACACCAACAGTACAATTAGTTGATAATCATGGAAACATTCTTGGAGAAGAAATAGTAAACAATGAACAGAAACAAAAACATGAATCCAACAAGAATGCTACATTCGTAACACCAGACTTCGTGTTAACACAAGACCCTAAAGAACTGGAAAACAATCTTAAAAGTGAAGCATTAGAAAAAAATCCTACAAAACAAGCATTTATATTACCACCAGTCCAATTTATTGAAGTAGAGGAATTAGAGGATACTTGTGATGTAGTGTCAAGTAGTCCAGACCCATTAGCAGATCTTTATATTAAGAAATACTTTAATTTTGAAGATGATGCAAAGCTTGCTTCAATTCTTGTAGGATTTAATGTTAAAAAAGATTAAAAAAAAAATAATGAATAGGTGAAGATAATGAGTGCTACAACAGACCTGATTAAAGCAATCGAAGAAGAACCCGGAGTCATGATTGTAGAGTTAATGACAGATGACATGAAAAAACAAGTCCTCCAACATGAAATGAAACGATTAGATGAACTAGTACCATTTATTAACCAGGGAATGGAAGAAGCTTTCAAAGAAGAAGAAGCATTAGTAATAGTTTTAAATAATGATGAAAGGCCAGAACGAGAAATGGGTCCTGAAGACGTGGATAATAATTCTTTTACACTCAGAACAGCATCCGGACAAATAATTGGTGAAACAATATATGATGAAGAAGAGTTAGAAGACCTACGAAACGATCCAAATGTGTTCTTCTTATCAGATAACTTTGTAACATATAATAATCTTGCAACACCTGGTGAAAAACAATTCTTTGTAATGACAAGTTCCACAAGTTCTTTTTTCACTGATGAAGACTTGGAAAGTATGGTAACAAGCCTTAAAGTAGCTGTTCCATCCACAGGAACCGACCATTACATTAAGGATTGCTTTGAACTATCACATGAAGAAAGAATAGGAACACTTATCATAGGATTTACTGAGTAGATTAGGATGTCAATAATTGAATGTTTAGAAGAATATAGTGACATTTACGGTGTTGCAGATTTTTCAAAAAATAAAGATGAACTGATAGAAACATATGGAGAGGACATTTGCAAATACCCCTATGCAATTGCTATTGGCCATAAAATGATTGAAGAAATTATTGAAAACATACCCCTAACATATAATAATGATAAATTAGCACAGGAATACTTGGATGAATACTTTAATTCCCATCAAAGAGTTTCAAAGATTGCTGATAAAATTGTTGAAGAAATTGAAAAAGAGGGCTATGATGCATTAGTTCTTGACGTATCAGGTAAGAATGAGAATTTAAACCTTAAAATGCCTTTCAGCAATAAGGCTAGTGCACATCTTGCCGGCATTGGATGGTTAGGAAAGAATAATCTTTTAACTACAAAAGAGTTTGGTCCAAGATTAACTTGGGCAACAATTCTTACAAATGCACCATTATCTGAATATGCGGGAGATATTATGGATTCTCCTTGTGGTAAATGTACTGTTTGTGTTAAAGCATGTCCCGGTAATGCAATTACTGATTTACCTGACCCAAAAAAGTCTTATAGTCCAGAAAAGTGTGGTGAATTTTTAAAGTCACGACAAAATGAGGGTCACCCAGTAGCATGTGGAATGTGCTTATACATTTGCCCCTTTGGTAATGAAAAACTTAATCCTGGTGATTATATATGAAAGTATTAACATTGATAACATCATCCCATAGGAACGGATTTACTAAACAAATTGTTGACCGCTTAACCATTGGAATCAAAGACAATGGTGGAAGTAATGAAGTTCTGTTTATGGATGATTATGATATAAAATATTGTACTGGTTGCAGAGCATGTGAAAAGGGAGGAGGCTGTGTCCTTGACGATGACTATAATCACATAATGGATAAAATCAGAGCTTCAGACTATTTCATATTCACAGCTCCTGTATTTTATAATGATATCGCAGGTCATTCAAAAATGTTCTTAGATCGTCTGGGTTCATGTAATTATGATCCTGAGTTAACAATTCCCGAAACAAAGGCTCTTCTCATGATTACACACATGTCAAAGAATATTAATGATTTTGTAATAGAGAATACTCATCGATGCTTGGCTACTGGTAATTTTCAAGTTAATAAAATATTAGATATTGGAGATTTAATTTTAAATAGTAAACTTGATGAATGGGTTTTGGAAGATTATGAGGATATTGGTTATGAACTCGATGAATATGAGGTTATCCCACATAAACTTGACCTTAATTCTGCAACACTTTAAATTTCCTTTTTCTTATTATTTTTATCGTTCTCTAATGTTTCGTATATTGTTTTTGCTAATTTTTTGTTTATTCCATCAACTTCACATATTTCTTCATAGCTTGCATCATATATTGCGTCAAGATTTTCGAAATGTGCTAGTAGGGATTGTTTTCGTTTTTTTCCTACGCCTGGTATTTCATCTAGTATTGATTTTGTGAATGCTTTGCTTCTTAGTTGTCTGTGGAATGTTATTGCAAATCTGTGTGATTCGTCTCTTACGTATTGTAGTAGGTGTAGTGCTGTTGATTTTCTTGGAAGAATGATTGGTTGGCTTCTGCCTGGCACGTATAATTCTTCGAATTTTTTTGCAAGTCCTACCAGTGGAACGTCATTGATTCCTAGTGACTTAAATACTTCTACTGCCATTCCTAGTTGTCCTTTTCCTCCATCTATAAGTACTAGGTCTGGTTTGATGTACATTGAATCTGATGATGCTTTTTGTTCATCGTATCCTGGTGCTATTCTGGAGTATCTTCTTGTTAGTACTTCTTTCATCATTGCAAAATCGTTAGGTCCTGGTGTGTTCATCTTAAATTTTCTGTACATTTTTTTGGCTGGTTTTGCATTTTCGAATACTACCATTGATGCTACTGCGTGTATTCCTGAAATGTTTGAGATATCGAATGCTTCGATGTGGTATGGTAGTTTTGGTAGTCTTAGGTATTGTTCTAGTGTGAGTAATGGATTTTCTTCTTCTTTGGTGTTTTCTGTTAAGCTGATGTGTGCATTCTTTTTAGCTATTCGTATGAGTGTCAGGTAATGTCCTTCTTCTGCTACTTTTATCTTTATTTTATGTCCTTGTTTTTCTTCTAGCCATTCAAGTATTATTTCTTCATCTTCTATTGAATCTTCGAGTATTATTTCATCTGGTGCTGGTGCTGTTGAATAGTATTGTTTTATGAATTCTGTTAGTATTTCTGTGTCTGTGAATCCGTTTATTTGTTTTAGTACTATGTCGTCTTTTTTGTTTGTTTTTCCGTTTCGTACTGATATTATTACTACTGCTGCTTCTGAGTCGTTATGGTCTATTCCGATGATGTCTTGGTCCACGTCTTTTGTTGGTTGGATGTTTTGTTTTTCTAGTGTTACTTGTATGTTTTCGATTTGGTCTCTTATTATGGCTGCTTTTTCGAATTCCATGTTTTTTGAGTATTTGTTCATTTCTTTTTTTAATTGTTTTAATATTGTCTTGTATCTTCCCATGAGTAAGAGTTTTACTCTTCTGATGTTTTTATTATATTCTTCTGGTGTGATGTAGTTTACGCATGGTGCGCTGCATTGTTTTATCTGGTAGTTTAAGCATGGCCCGTCCATGTGTTTGCATGTTCTTATTTTGAAGTTTTTGTTTATGAAGTCTATGAATCCTCTTGCATTTGTTGCATCGGTGTATGGTCCATAGTATGATGCTCCGTCATTTAGTAGTCGTCTGGTTATGTGTATTCTGGGGAATTCTTCGTTTGTTATTTTGATGTATGGGTATTGTTTTCCATCTTTTAGGCTTATATTATATCGTGGTTTATGTCTTTTTATTAGGTTTGCCTCTAGTATTAGTGCTTCTTTTTCTGTGTCTGTTAATATGTATTCTAGGTATGAGAAGTGTTTCATCAGTACTTGTGTTTTTGGTCTGTCTAGTTTGTCTTCTTCCCTGAAGTAGCTTTGTACTCTGTTTTTTAGTTTTTTTGCTTTGCCCACGTATATTATTTCATCATCACTGTTGTGCATGATGTATACTCCTGGTTTTTGTGGGAGTTCTTCTGGGCTTGTGATTTTCATAGACATGAGATTATTCTCCTAGGTAATTGTATATTGTTATTATTTGTATCGTAACAATTCTTTCCAGTATGGGTATTTTTTTATGAATTCTTCTACTTCGTTTATTATGAAATTATGATATTCTGTTAATCCTTTATTTCTTGCTTCTTGTCTTTGTGCTTTTTGTTTCATTCTTCTTGCTAATAATTTTTCTGTTTGTTGTTTATCTTTATCGACACTTATTAATACCTTGTATTTGGCGTTTATTCCATTAAATGTGTAATATGTTATGTCGTTTAATATGTCTGGGAGTAGTTCTTCTTCATCAGTGAGTAGTCTGTAGATTTCTTCGAAGTGTCTGCAGAAGTATGTTAAATTTAAGCTGGGATTGAGTGTTTTCTTGTAATGTTGTTCGATTTTTTCTATTTCTTTTATGTCCCAGTCTATCATTTTATTAATTTTTCCTTTGAAGTTGTATTATACTTATTTATGAAGCTTCTATTTGAAATTTTTTTTTCAAAATATGGCCCTGTAGAAATCATATGAATAAAGTGTGAAAAG
>JAFRKG010000068.1 GCA_017431845.1 Methanosphaera sp.
ATCTAAAAGCCAAAAAGTTGATGTTGATAGATGGTATTCAACATGAAAAGTGAATCCTGATGTAGGGCAATATATCATCAAATAAATAAAAAATTATACTAGCAAATAATAGGGATAGGATAATAGAATATAATAAAAATAGTAAAATAGAATGAGAATAAAATAAGATAAGTTTATATATAGATAAGAATATAGATATAGACAATAATAGTTATATAGTGGAGTTAAAGATATGGCTATGAAAAAAGTAAGTTTTAATTTAGACGAAGATTTGCATTTTAAAGCTAAGGAGTTGGCTTTGAAGCAAAGAACAACTGTAACGGAGATATATACTAAATGGATTAAAGAAGGATTAAAAAAAGAAACTGAACAATCAACACTTGATTAATGTTTATAAAAGCATTATAAAAATAGAAATTGAAGTTCTTAAGCCAAAATGCCCTACAGGATTAAGAACTTAAAAGTATGTTAAACCTATATTGGTGAACATAATAGTTACTACTATTTTTATGAGAAGTTATTTATAAACTTTTGGTACTTTTTTTAAGCTTTGATATTTAACAGAAGGTTTAAAGAATGGCGAAAAAGGATAACTTAATAGGTTTCAGAGCCCCATCCGAGAGAGATAAAGAAAGGATAAAAAGAGAAGCTGATAATTTAGGCTTGTCAATGTTCCAATTGGTTGAAGCCGGAATCAGAGCAGAAAAGAAACCTAATACAAGACAAGATTTAGAATACAAAAAAAGAACTTTGATTCATGAACGGGACGAACTGATTTCTAAAGTTCAGGACTTGAACAAAAGAATCGAAGCATACAACAGACAATTGAGAACCCGATTCCCAAAAGACTATGAAAATCTTCCGGATTCAAACGGAACAAACTTTATTTATGACAAGGATGGAAACTTATTATTTTAATCCTTGATCAAAAATTTTTTTGAATTACTAGTGTTAACACTAACGTTAGCTGTTAACTGTTAACATATATGTTAGCACCCATATAAAACACACCATACTAATTTTAAATATCCTCATCATTAACTTAACGTGAATGGAAACTTATTTGGTTTAACCCTACATTATCATTTTAGAAATACATATTGCAGGAATTATTCTAAATATATTAGTGTTAACAATATTGTTAACTGTTAACATATATGTTATCACATATATTAAATAGTTAATAAGATAACCTGAAACAATTACTGGTGAATCAAAGCATAATAATAAGGTTAACATGTGTGTTAACACTTTTTTAAAAATTGCAAGTAATTACAATCCATCATCCTGAAGACCTGCTGAGTATTAGTGTTAACACTATTGTTAACACCCTCATATAATATTGCAGAAATATCTCCAAGATAAGCAACACCCAAACTTCAGCTGATCACCCTGTTAACATTAATGTTAACTGTTAACATATATGTTAACACCAATGTTAAAGAACCATAATCAACTCCATAAATCCCTATTGTTAATATTAATGCAAATACCGAACCTTCAAATCAAAATAAAAGTTAATGTTTTACAAATAGCTATTTAAATAAATTTAATAAAACTTTTAGTGTTAACAATATTGTTAACTGTTAACATATATGTTA
>JAFRKG010000069.1 GCA_017431845.1 Methanosphaera sp.
AAATAAAATAATTAAATATTAGGAGGTTAAGATATTGTTAGGTAATGTTGGAGTTTATAATCTGTTTAACATATAATTAAGATCTTCTTCTATAATTGTTCTTTCAGTTCCTTCAATGGTAAATGTTTTTCCAAGTATACATTCCTGTTTAATGAATTTAGCAAGATCTTCTTTAAAGTATTGGACATTCTTATATTTAGCTTCCCTGGACTTGTTACTAAGAACAGTGTCTACATTTGCCTCTAGTCTAAGATATTTTTTTCTGAGCAAGAACATCACAGCATCCTGGAACACTTTTCTTATTTCTGGATTGTTATTAATATTTTCTTCCCGTGCTGCTTTTCTTTCTAATATTTTTCTTTTACTTTCTATTTCTGCTTCTAATTCAGCAATTAATGCTCTTTCTTTTTTTATCATGTCTTCATATTGAGCTACGGTTGTTTCTCTTGACTGAATTATTACTTCTAATTGTCTAATTTCTACAGCTGTTGAAGATTCATTTGCTTGTTCTTCTTTATCCAGTTTTTCTTCTACAGCATCTCTTACAAAATCACTTACTTTGTCTGTTTTTAATTGAACTCTTTCATATAATTCTTCATCGACTCTTGCTCTTAATTGTCTGTTTTTTACCATTTTTATTCCAACCTAACATATTTTTCCATGTTAGATCATTGTTTTCATACTTCAATCATACCTGCATATTACCTTGAAAAAATATTTATATTCATGAGGTAATAAACTATATTCATAGGTCTTAATGAATAGGGTTGTTGAATTTATTTTCAATGACCTAATTTTATTCATTTATATCGTCGCTTGTTTTTTAATATTTTTATTATGTTCTTCTATTAATTTTGATATAACAGTATTATAACTGTCTTCCATTGTTCCTAGCTTTTTTAATGCGATTTTTGTTTCTTCGGAAACTCTTATAGTTGTACTTTTACTCATATATTGTCCCCTCAGTACATTGTATAGTAATACTTTTTATCGTTTTCACTATATAAATGTATACATTGATTACAAGTAACACAATGTAGTAATTATGTACAAGTAACACTTATTATATACTACTATATTATTTTTTAGTATTTAAATGTTACCACATTTCTTACCTCAATCTTACCTCTTTCTTACCTTCATCATACCTCAATCTTACCTCAATCTTACCCCAATATTACCTCTATCTTACCATAAAAAAATCAGAAATACACAAATTTTCACACAAAATAACGTAACATTATAAATAACATTACAAACAATATATTACCAAAACAAAATTTAGGTATCTTACCTAGGTAATATAGTATCTTACCTCTATCAAGATACAATCTTACCTCTATCTTACTTTATATTACTTTATCTTACCTGTAAGTAATATAGGTTAAAAATGCTTTATACATCAAAATAAAGCTTATGAATAAGTTTAAGAAAATGATATGAAAATAGTATCTTACCTGTATCTTACCTGTATCTTACCTGTATCATACCTCAATCTTACCTATTCTTACCTCAATCTTACCTCAATATTACCTCAATCATACCTAAATCTTACCAGTATCTTACCTTCATCATACCTCTATCTTACCACCATCATACCTAGGTAACATAGATTGCAACTATAAGGTAAGATACAAAAATACACAATCTTACCCATAAAAAAAATAATCACACGCCAATATTACCTAACTTCATACCCAAAAAAAGTAATACAAATTCACAAAAAATAACAATTTAAAAAAAATAATAGGAGGATCAAAAACCGATGCAAAAAAAAGTATCACTCTCACTAGATGAAGACGTCTGGACAGAATACATAGAAAAATTAGAACAAAACACAGGAGTAAAAAAAGGTAAAGGACACATCGGACCAACAATAGAAAAATTAATCAGAGAATACTACCTAAACGAGCCACAACAAAACAACCCAGAACAAGAAGAAACCATACAACAACAAAAACAACAAATAACACAACTACAAGAAACAATACAAAAAATACAAACAGAAAACACACAACTCCAAAAAGAAACACAAAAACCAAGTATAACACCAGAAGAAAAACAACAACTAGAAACACAGCTAAACACACTACAAACAAGATACAATACACTACAGCAACAACATAAAAATACAACACAAGAACTAGAAACACTTAAAACTAGCAATGACAACCAACAAACAGACAATCAACAAAAAATTCAAGAACTAACACTTACAAACCAAAATCTCATCACACAAAATACACAAAATCAAGAACAAATCACACAACTCCAACAGGAAAACCAAGAACTAAAAGAAGAAAACAAAACACTAACAATACAATACGAAGTAGAACATCGAGCAAAAGCAGAAGCAGAAATAGAAAGAGATAAACTCGATGGAGAAAAAACAGTACTAAACATGAGAATAGCAACACTAGAAGAAACTAAAGACAACTTAAATGAAACCATCAGAAGTCAGAAAGATGATCTTAGACTAAAAACAGAAGACACAGACAAACTAAGGCGTGACTATGATAACATACGGGACGAACTAGAAACCAAACGAAAAGAATATACTCGAGTATCTAATGAGAAAAACCATTCTGATGAAAGACAAAGACAATTACAGGAAGAAGTGAATGCATTAGAAGTCAAAGAAAACAATTACAAACAAATACTAAGACAACTAGATAGCATGAGCTTCATGGACAGGATATTTGGAAGATATCCTGAAGACATAAAAGAACTAAAAGGTTGAAATTAACAATTAGTTCTTTTATTTATCCTTTAAATTAATGATTCTTTTTTTATTGTTTTTCATAATATAATTTATATAAATCTATTTTTTTACATTATTTACTATATATCGCTTTTATTAAATTTAATAAAATTAATAACCATAATTGAATTAAGATAAAAACAATTTATATTTGTATAATATTACCTTATATTACCTCTTTTAAATCATCTTATTTTCAAATATTATAGTTTTAAAATTTTTTTCTGTCATAAAATGTTTATAATTTCCATAAATATGGTATGGGGTAAGTTGTATTGTGCTACACTTTATTGCTTGTAGCACAATCCTATTTTTTAACAATAGAACAAGAAATTGTGCCACAATTTTAAAAAAGGCTACAAAATACTTGGTGAAAGTTTTCAGGTATCTTTTGTGCTACATATATTTAATGTGCTACATTGTAATTATCTGTTCCACATTTTTCCATATGTGCTACAATATCTTGAATTGTGCTACTCTTTTATTTTGTGCTACATTTTCTGAATTATGTGCTACAGTTGTAGTGTGTGCTACAAATTTTATAATTGGGGCTACATCTATGTATTGTGCTACAATATTTATTAATGTGCTACTATTTGTTTTTGTGCTACATTTTTTGGTATTTGTTCCACATATTTTAATCGTGGCACAATATCTGTAAACGATATGCTTGTGGAACAATGTTATTATTGTGGCACATATTTGTTTCTTAAGGATAATGAAAAATATGCTTTGTGCTACAATTATTTTTTGTAGCCTTTTTATGTTGTATTAAAATGTAGCACGATATGTTATCGTAGCACAACATTATTCTGTTTAACTTTCATTAAAATATGTGGTAGCAGATAAAGTAATTATATTCATCAATTAAAGTAAAGTTATTCAAAAGTATAATTACTTGTTTTATTATTGTAAAGGTTATCTGTTATTGGGGGGATGGTGGTTTGGTCTTACATATATTGTGATCAATCACTTGTAAGAATATGACCTAATTTCTATGTTGTTTAAATGATTATTTCTATTTTAAAATTAGATTTTAATATGAATGGGAGGAAAAGGGGGTGGAGGTTATTATGTCATTTTTTTTATGCCATTACTTTGCTGATGCTGTCTTCGTTTGGTGCTTCTATTTTTACTAGTTTTCCGTCTTGGAGGTATTGGAATTTGTATTGTTGTCTTCCGTCGTCCATTTCTGTTTTGAAGTATCCGTCTTTACCGTTTATTGATTTTTTGGTGTAGCCGTATACGTTTATTGTTTGTATTGGTTTTTATATAAAGGTTTTCGAGTGTAAGTGCTTACTTGCATTGTTATTTGGGTGTATTGTTGTTTTTTTGGTGTTTTTTGTGGATTTATTTATTTTTTTCCCTTTTTTTTGGTGGTGTTTGCTTAATAATGATTGCTTTGTATTTGGTTGTGTGATTTTATAAATGGGTGTGAATTGGGTGTTTATAAGCAGCAGTTGGTTTTATTTATTTGCTGGTTGATGTTATGATTATTTGACACATAACTTTAATTGTGATTTAAAAAAAATAAGATAAGTATTATGAGGGGGGGGGGTTATGGTTTAATCTTTTGTATTTATTTTGTCTATTGCTTTTTGTCCTTCTATGGCAATATTGCTGAATGTGTTGATGGTTTCCTGCATTTTAGGCAGTGCTTCCTGTTTGAATGTGCTGATGTCTTCGATAGCTGCTAATGCTTCATTGAATGATGTTTGAAGTACTTCTGGTGATATGGCTGTTTCGGTACTTAATTTTTGTATCTGGCTGCCCTGGTCTCTTATTATTCTTGTTGTTGAACTGATAATGTCTTCTGTTGTTGAGTTTAGCATGTTGATCTTGTCTAGTGCAATTTTCTGGTTGTATAATGAACTTGCCACCATTATTCCTGTTCTTAGTGCGGTGACTGTAACATTTTTTGCACGGTCAATTCCTCTGATTAGTTCTTTGTTATTTCTTCTGACAACATTTAATGATACTATTCCCTGTTGGTTTATGACTATCATCTGTTGCATGTCCATTATTCTCTGTCTGAGTGGGAATAATATTTCTTCACTTACTATGTCAATTTTTTCCTGTTCTATTCCCTTTATTTTTGCTTCTTCTATTTGTGCTTCAATTGATGCATCCATTTGTTTTCCTAATTCTATGTCTGTCATTAATTTTTTTGTCACTTCTCTTAGGTTGGATTCTTCTGATAAGAGGGTGACATTATCATTTTTTAATACTCTGTTGCTCTGGTCTAATGATTTGATAATATTGGCTATGACTGTTTCTGCTGTTTCATATTTTTCGAAGTATTTTTTCACTGGGTCAAAGAATTTGCTCATTATTCCATTGTTGGCCCAGTCGACAGCTGATGGATCTAATTCTTTTACTTGTTTGTTTAGTTCTAGTAGTTTGTCGCTAACATTTTTTGATTCTGTTCCGCCGTGGCTGTAATTTTTTAGTTGAGTGTTTAGTAATGCCTGGTTTTTTTCTGTGGATTTTTTGATGGGTTCTGATCCAAAGTTTTCTATTGATTTTATTATACTTTCTCTTTCATTAATGTCTTCTATGTCCATTTCAAAGATTGCGACTGCATTATTATCTGCTTGTGTCTGTATTTTTTCTGTTGGTAATTTGGATTTTTCTTCTTCTAATGTTTTTTCAACATCTTCTTCTATATCATCTATATCTAATGAGAATTCTGCCATTATACTCACCTTCTTTTATTCATATTTGTTTATATCGTTAATTAAGTTTTCCATATCATCTACTAAGTTTTTAATATTTTCATCTGATTTATCGTCTTCATGTATGTTAAGTATTAATTCTACTGTTAGTTTTTCCATTTCTTCATTTATTGAATTTATATTGTTTATTCTTTCAATTAATTCTTCTTCTACTTGTTGTGATGGTCTTGTGGTGTAATTTATCAGGTCTATTCCTGAATTGTATAGGTTGTACACGTTTTCGTGTGAATTGTCAACTACGCTTAAGAAGCGGTTGCTTGTCAGATTGCCTGTGCCGAAGTGTTCTTTTATTAATTCTCTGACCTTTTTTTCCTTTGAGTCAAATATTTTCTTCAAGTCGTTTAATTGGTTTTCATAATAGTTTCCTACATCTTTGTCTAATTTTTTGTTGTGTCCTGTGATGTTTATTTGTGGATTATCCACGTGGTGATGGAATTCATCACAATCGTAATTGAATGATATCATGCTCATTCCTGATAGTATTAGGGAGGATATTCCTAATCCTATTACTAGGCCAAGACTGCGTATGGTGAATGGCAGGATATTTAATAGTATTATTAGTATTATCCATATTAGTTCAAAAATGTAACCGGTAATCTGGTATGGCCTTGAATATTTATTACCGTAATAAATTAAAGCAACACCATTCAGGAAGGGTATGAATGATGATATGAATAATATTAAGCTTAGAAACTTATGGTCTAGTTTTTTATAGTTGCTTCTATTTAGGATTATTTTGTATTCTGATATTATCATCACTGATCGGACTATGGATATGATGAGTGATAAAAATACTAAGCTAAATGTTAAAGCTGAAGGTCCCATGATTAGGTGGAATATTATTGGTATTTCATATATTAATCCTTCTATAATCCAGCTTTTCTTAGATGTTTTTTTACCGGCTAAAAAGATTCCGAAACCGTTAATAAAAGGTATGAATGAAAAAATTACCCATAAGAGATTAAATATTTTGTTTCCATCATTTCGTGGGGTTACCGTGTTTGGTTTATCTGATTTTTCCGTGGTGCTGTTATTGTCTGTTTTTATGGTAGAGTCAACAACATCATATATTTTACTGTTATTTAAATCTATGTTGAAGCGTTGGTTCAGAATATCTGTAATAACGTTGGCATTAAACCTTGTGCCGCACATGGGACAAACATTATCAGAATCTTCACAATCATATCCACATTTAAGACATTTCTTCATCTACTCACCCCGTTACATTTATTATCCTTACTTCCATTTTTATAATTTGTAAGTATATAAAACTTTTAGAGATTCTATGATATATTGTATGGGTATGCATAGGGGGCTTGTTATTATTGAATAATAATTATTTACATGTATGGTTCATGTGTAGTAAAATATGGGATAATATAGGTGGTGTTATTTTCTATACAAAAATGAAAAATAGCATTGTAATGATAATATTCTTACCCTATGATTATAAATTGTCTGTTATTGGTTGGATAAATAAATATAACATTTATCTTTATTCTGAACAATGATTATATTTTATAACTAAAAATTAGTAATATTAATATACATTGAAGTAATAAAATAATAATTGGTGAAAATCAAAAAAATATTATGAAATACACAATCAAAATTCAAACAAACAGATCAATCCACCTACCATTAAAAATCAGAAACAAAATAAAAACTGAAGAATTAAACAAGGTAGAATGGACACTAAACCACAACAACAACACAATACAAATAAAATTCATAAAAGAAAACAAAACACCACCAGATAAAATAATAGGGAACATCCAGAAAATTTACAGAAACATATACACACAATCAACAATAAAAGTTCCAAACAAAATATACAACCATCTAAACTGCAAAACACTAGACTATATCATTCTAGAAATAAAAGACAATCACATACACGTAAACACACAAAAAAGAACAGAACTAGCAGAAATATCAGCACTAATAAAAAACAAGGAGAAAAAATAATGCTCAAAATAATGATAAACTATGACTTCCTAGAAGCACTAATATTCGAAGAAAACAAAAACCACGAAACAGCCAACAAAATAGCAAACACAATACAAAAAGATCATTTCCTATACATACCATGCCATGTTCTATTTAACATAATGAAAAAATTAGACAAATACGACCATGAAACAAACATCAAATTTCTAGAAAATATCCAAATGACTACAAGAATTGACTACCAAAACAACAAACAAATATTCCAGAGCGCATATGAACTATACAAATCAAACAACTCATTAACACTACTAGATTGCATAACAATCAAATACATGCAATCCAAACAAATAAAACACATAATATCATTCAACCAACAATTCGACAAAATAAAAAAAATAAAACGATTATATAAACTAGATGAATATAACCCAAAACGCTTAAACTTCAACACGTACTAAAAAAAATCAATAATTAATAGTATAATATGCTGGTAGTAACTTGGATGAAACCCTGGAAAAATATGGGGATGGGATTGGAAGTTTATTAATCTATTCAATGATTAATCACGTATAATCGTCCTGAAGAAGAAATTCATAATCAGGAGGAACATATTAAAGAAAATTAAAATATTTTTGAAATGTTTTTTCCGTCTTCCATCATTATTTTTTTTTAAACTTGAGTGTTGGCATAAATTCGTTTTTGTAATACTTTTTATGTGGATGAAACTTTTTTTAGTATGATTGTTAAGTATGTATAGGAATATGAAATATATTACTTACCAAGACCCCCTTGATTACTTACCAGCTGCTCTTGGATTAAACTTATATACATTTTATTCTATAATTTATATTATCGAGTCAT
>JAFRKG010000070.1 GCA_017431845.1 Methanosphaera sp.
CGATTAATTACTTTTGTTTTAGATTCTCTAAAACCAAAATCAGTAAGTTTAAGTTGTATGGATTCCAAATTATTACATAAGGAATCAGATATTTCAGTGTTCATAATAATATCTATTCCTTTTTATAATATTAATACTTAACTACTCTTATTTTACAAAATACGAAACGTATATTTCAACTGTAACAAAATAAAAAAAGAACTATTTTTAAAACACGGAAAACACGTATTTTAACATATAATTAAACAACATTCTAAAAATAAAAAAGAGACCGAAAAGTAAAATTCCCGTACTTATCTACATTTCATTTTTTTTTCCATTTTCTAAATTACTTCTTTTAATTCTTATTATATATCCTATTTTTTCTATTATAATTAATACTCCTTAAATAGAGTCATATTTATATCTTAAAAGATACTATATTTTAATTAGAGTAAAAGTTATATTATGTTTAAACTATTACTATTAAAAAATGCATTAATTTATCAAATGAGGATGATTATATGGCAGAAGAATATGCAATAGCAATGGATATAGGTACAAGTGGTATTAGGGCTCAAGCAATAGATATAGCAGATAACAGTACTATTTCTACAACAGTTACATTAAGACATCCAATACCAGGTGCAAATGTAATGGACCACTTACACTTTGCAGTAAATGTAGGTGGAGACCAAGCTCACCAGCTTCTTATAGAAGCAGTAAACAAAGTAGTAGATCAATTAGGTGTAGATAAAACTAAAATAACACGATTTGCAGTTTGTGGAAACCCAATTCAATTATCATTATTCCAAAATATTGAAATAAGGGATTTAGCATTTTGGGGAACTAATGCAATGGAAAGGTTAAACATTACTCCACCAAAAAGAAATTCACAAATAGTTAAACCAGCAGATATTGACTTAGATATTAATCCTGATGCAGAAGTATACATACCTCCTGCAATTAAACACGAAATTGGGGCAGATGCATTAGCAATGCTCGTAAAATCTGATGTAGTTAATCGTGAAGGAATATACTTAGTATCAGATTTCGGTACTAATGCAGAAATTGCACTGGTAATTGATGGTGAAATTTATTCATGTTCTGCAGCTGCAGGTCCTGCTATGGAAGGACAAGCAATTGAATGTGGTATGTTAGCATCACCTGGAGCTATATCTGATGTTGCACCAGAAGGTGATGATTGGCAAATAAAAGTTTTAAATGAAAACTTAAAAGTTGTTGATGGAGACGTTATGGATGTAGTAGAGGGTAATATTGTCAAAGAACGTGATAATGATACTAAAGCAAGAGGTATTACTGGTACTGGTGTAATTTCAGCATACAGTTTAGGTACTGAACAGGGTATCATATCAATACCTGATATTAAATCTCCAAATAACCAATTAAATTTACAAGATGATGTATATTTATCTGAAAAAGATTTAACAGAAATTGGTAAAGCATTAGGTGCTTTCAGAGCAGCACATATAACATTATGTGTAGAATCAGGAATAGACTTTGATGATATTGATGCAGTATACATGGCAGGTGCATCTGGATTCTATGTTGATCCTTTAAAATCATTAACAGTAGGTCAAATTCCGGCAAATTCATGGGATATATATCAAATAGGTAACACTTCATTAGCAATGGCAAGGGACATAGTAGAAAATCCAGATTTACTACAAGAATTACAAGAAGTGGCAGATGGAATGCAGGGTAATCACATAACTTTAGCAACTTCAGAAGTATTTGAAAAAATTTATGGTTTAGAATTAGCAGTATGTGAACAAAATATGCCATTATGGAAATATGATGAATGGTTAGAAAGTTATGGTTATGGTAACTTACCTGAATTAGAAGAAGATCCTGAAATTCACAGATTATATGAAAGTGATATTCCTGATATTGGAATAAACGGATTATCTATTATTGAAGAAGTAGGTACTAAACTTGAAAACAAAGTAGAAGGATGTATTAATTGTAAAGCATGTGAAAACGAATGTCCAGAAAATGCTTTAAAAATTGAAGATGGTGTTGCAACAATTCGTTCAGACTACTGTAATGGTAGTGCATGTTTAAGATGTGAAAGAATATGTCCTGATAAAGTATTCTTATATGAAAAATTATTCTACATCCAAGGAGAAGAAGCTACACAATTATAATTCTTCTCAATATTTTTTTTTATTCTATTTTTAAAGTTGTCATTATGAAAGCCATAGTTTTTGATAATGCAGGTACAATAATTAAAAGAGTAACTGCTTTAAAAGATATGAATTCAAATAAACTAATTTTTGAAACAAATACTATAGGTCTGGTTAACAAAAATGATGATAGTTTAATGCTAGTTTTTCAAACACCAACAAAACAATTAATCCAGCATGATAAAAAAATAATTGATTATCTTAAAGAAAATGTTGAAAAATTTGAGATAGGTTATTCAAAAAAGAATTATACGAAACATGATGTTATTCAAGTACTGGAACATGATACATCTACTCTTGATGACATTAGAGAATCTGTATTGTCATTAATTAAAAATTATGACATTGATATATGCAGTGGTTCTGCTTTAATAATTAATATGGGAACAAAAAAAATAGATTATGTCTATACTGCTGGTGGTTTATTTTTTAAGGATACATTAAATGTATTCAAACATTTAAAAAAATTGGATTATCATATATTTATTGCTTCCGGTGACAATAAACAATCACTTTCAAAGATTGCTAAAACTTTAAACATACCCCAAAACAATATTTATGATACATGTAATGTTGATTGTAAAGAGAAAGTAATTTGTAAACTACAAGAAAAACATGATAAAGTAATAATGGTTGGTAATAACACCAATGACTATTTAGCATTAAAAAAAGCAGATATCAGTATATTAACAACAGAACAAGGAGAAAAACTACCCGAATACTTATTAAGCTCTGTTAATTTTGTTATAAATAAAATAAGTGATGTATTAAAAATAATAGAAAATGGGGATTAAATATTATTCAAAACTTCATTAATAATTTGTTCTTTATCATCTTCATTCTTAGCTATGACATTCAAAGTATTTTCTAAAGCTTCACGGGTAGGTGGAATTTCACCTAAAGCAATTAATGATTCAACCCAATCCACAGTAGCTCTGATTGAAGGTTTTTTAGTTAAATCAAGTTTTCTAATTTTTTGAGTTTTTTCAACAATGTTTTTAACTAAGTTATCATCAGCAATAGGTACTCTTTTATTAATAATTTCAACTTCCCTATCATAGTCAGGATAATCAATGTATAAGTATAAACATCTATCCTTTGTTTCATCAAGTAAAGAACGTTGAGCATTAGAAGTTAAAACTACAACAAGATCATTTTTTAACTTAAATGTATCTAAATCATTAACAGTAATTTCTTTTTCACCCAATGCTTGCAGTAAAAAACTTTCTAATTCTTCATCAGCCTTATCAATCTCATCAATTAATAATACAGAAGGTTTATCATTACTAAAAGCAGTTAATAAAGGTCTTTGTATAAAGAATTCATCAGAAAATATTGTTAAATCTTCCTTATTTTCACGAGCCATCTCTAAATATAATAACTGTTTCTGATAATTCCATTCACCAACAACTTGTTCAAAGGTTATACCTTCATAACATTGAATTCTGAAAAAATCCCTACCAAAACTATCAGCAATAGTTTTTGCAAGTTCTGTCTTACCAGTTCCTGGAGGTCCTTCAATAAGTATTGGTTTTTTCAAAGCAAATGCTAAAAATAAGGTTGTATTAATTTGATCATTAGAAATATATTTATTCTCTTCTAATTTACTTTTAATTTCTTCAATCTCTTTCATATATTCACCCCAAATTATTATTGACTTATAGTCCCATGTTATATTATCTTGTTCTTCAGTAAATTTAAATTGAAAAATTCCACAAATAGTTGGATATATCTATTCAAATTTATCTTCGAAGAATTTTGGATTAATTAAATCATAACAAGTTTAGAATACTACAAGAGTATAACAAGCAAGAATTTAAATATTTATTATCTTTTCTAAATTAATGTTACAATCATAAGCTTTAACATCTAATAAACTATTTATGAATAATACTTTATTATCTTTATCTTATATAGGATAATGTTAACTATTACAAATATCCTTTTTTTTATAATAATTCTTTATTCATTTTAATAAAAGAATATGATATCTTTTAGGTTTTTGTTCCCATATTTTCCATTTTTTAATTTAAATTCATATTTAATTAACAAAAATTAAATAGGTATAATTTTATATGTGTATCTTTTAATACATATTAATTAACTTTAAATAATCTTATGAAAAATATGAGTCTATTAAATGTAATACTGAAATTATTTATAAGTAATTAAAAGTTCATACTTACATTCAAAAAGTTAAAAATTAGTATTTTGAATTATACCAGTTCTCTATATTAATCAATAAAATATTGTAAAAAAAGGGGTGAATGAATGAAATACGCTATTGAAACGCGAGACTTAGTAAAAGTTTATGACAATGGTTTTAAAGCAGTAGATAATTTAAATCTCTTTGTAGAAAATAAAACGATAGGTGGAATTTTAGGTCCAAACGGTGCCGGAAAAACAACATCAATAAAAATGTTAACATGTCTTATACCTAAAACAAGTGGCGAAGCAAAAGTTGCAGGATTTGATGTAACAGAACAGCCAGATGAAGTTCGAAACAGAATAGGAATGGTTCCACAACTAGTGAGTTTATACAAGGATTTAACAGTACGAGAAAATGTCGAATTATGTGCTGACTTTTATAATGTCGATCAAAAAATTAAAGATAAAAAAATTGATGATTTGTTAGAATTAGTAGATATAAAATATGCTCAAAATAAGCTAGTAAAACAATTATCTGGGGGAATGCAACAAAAAACATCAGTTGTAGCAAGCTTAGTACATAATCCAGATATCCTATTTTTGGATGAACCAACAGTAGGTTTAGATCCTACAACTAAAAGAGTACTATGGGATTTAATGGTTGATTTAAATGAACAAGGAAGGACAATAATACTATGCTCACATGATATGTATGAAGTTGATAAAATATGTGACAGCATAAATATCATTAATAACGGGAAAGTAGTGGCAAATGACACACCACAAGGATTAAAGGATCAACTACTAGAAAATATGCAAGAAAATAATCAACGTATCAAACAAACAATTCATCAATTAGAACAAGAAGGACTTGAAGAAAACAAGGAAGAAATAAATGGACTAAAATCATCACTAACAGATGAAAGTGAAAAAGTCACAGTCATGGTATCAAACATAAATGAAGAAATGATAAATGCACTTGAAAATTTAAGCATAGTAAATGAAGTAAAACATACAGGCAGCGGTCGACTAAACATCAGTTTAAAAAGATCAGAAACATCAATAAATGAAGTCATAACAACTATACTTAGTAAAGATGGTAACATAGCATCTATAAAGACTAATGATCCCACATTAGAAGATGTTTTTGTAGCAATAACAGCAAAAACAAGGAAGGCGATTAAAGATGGAAACTAAAAAAGTATGGTGGATGATAAAAAAAGATTTATTAACATTATGGCGACATAAAGTACAATTCATATCATTAGTATTATTTCCTATCCTCATGATAGCATTATGTGGATGGGGTATGGGAGGAACAGTAGAAAACACTCCCGTAATTATAGTTAAACAAAGTTCTGGTGAACTAACTGATCTTGTAATAAATTCAATAAAATCAGATAAAACTTTTGAAGTAAAAGACATAATATCTGATCCAGAAGAAGCCAAAAAGAAAGTTGACAAGGGAGAAGTAAGATCTGCTATAATATTATCATCCGATTTTGAAGAAGAAGGTTCACGTAATGCTATACTATACGTTGATTCATCAGATCAGATGACCACACAAATGGTAATACCAACAGTTCAAAAAATATTTGCATCAGTATCAGAACAAATAGAAATAACAAAATTAACATCAACTCAGTCTAATACTGATCCATTAACATCAGCTACACAAACAATTAAATTACAAATAAATAAAATATATGGAGAAATAGAATATATTGATTACTTACTGCCAGGAGTATTGGCAATGACTATGTTCATGTCCTCAATGTTAGGTTTAGGAAATTCCATAGCTGGTGAAAGAGAAAGAGGTGAACTTGCCAGATTATTCATGACACCAACCAGTATATCTTCAGTAATAAGTGGAAAAATTATATCACAAGTAGTTAAAGAAATGTTACGTGCAATAATCTTAATCATTTCGGCTATAGTTATATTTAATGTAGTGATAAATGGAAACATGCTTTTATTGTTGTTAGTGATGTTACTTTCAGTACTATGTTTTGTAGGATTTGGAATGATGATTTCAGCAACATCCAAAACACAGGAAGATTATATACAAATAGTTATGCCAATAGCTATGCCTATGATGTTTATATGTGGAGTTTTCTTCCCTAAAGAGACAATGCCATGGTTATTACAGAAAGTTTCATACATATTACCTTTAACATATTCTAATGATGCATTTCGTGCAGTAATGTTACAAGGAGCAGGAATTGAAACAGTAGCTATAGACCTATTAGTATTATTAGCATTTACAGTAGTATTCTTTGTAGTTGGAGTAGTAAGATTTAATAGGGATATATAGGAGGAAAAATATGAAAATAAATACTAAAAAACTGAGCATATTCTTCATAATACTTTTTGTATTAATGGGTAGTTTGTCTTCAATATATGCTGAAGATTGGCCAATGTTTCAAAACAATTTAAGACATACAGGATATATTAACCAAGATACTTCCTATTCAACACAAACTTGGACAGTAAATTTAAATGGAGCAATAACTACAAACCCTGTATTGTATGAAGACAAAATTTTTCTAGCAACAGAAAAAGGAACATTATACGCATTAGATGCACAGGATGGAAGTGAAAAATGGAAATTTGAGTTAGAAGATCCAATACATTCAAGCCCTGTAGTTTCTGGAGATACTCTGTATATTGGTGCAGATGATGGATATTTATATTCTATAAATATCGATAATGGAAAAGAGAATTGGAAATTTAAATCAGGAGATAATATATACTCTTCACCTGCATTAGACTCAAATAACGTGTATTTTGGATCAGATGATGGGAATATGTATGCAATAACAAAAGATGAAGGTAAGCTAGTATGGCAATACAAAACGGATGATGACATTAAATCTTCACCTGCAATTCATAATGACACAGTATATTTCGGCTCTAATGATGATAAAATATATGCATTGGATACTGAAAATGGTTCTGTTAAATGGGATTATGATACAGGAGATAATGTTCAATCTTCACCTGCAATTGCAGATGGAACACTATACGTCGGATCTGATGATAATCAAGTTTATGCAGTTGATGAAGAAACAGGAAAAGAAAAATGGAGTTATAATGCAGGATCATCAGTCAAATCATCTCCTTCAATCGATTTAAGACAGAATACATTATATGTTGGAACAGAAAAAGGTAATATGTTAGCATTAGATACAAGAGATGGTCTTCGAAAATGGGAAATAAAAACGGGTAGTTCAGTAAATGCAACTCCATCTATATTTGGAACTAATCTGGCTATTGGAAATTCTGCAGGAAATATGATGATGTTAAATAAATTTACTGGAGAAAAAGTATGGACATATAATCCTGGATATGTTGATAATATTGCTGGAAGTATATCTACTTCATCAGTAACTAGTGGGGGATCATTATTCTTTGCATCTGATGATGGAAATGTATATTCTTTAAATACTGATCAAAAAGTGGGTCCAACAAGTAATTATACATATTATATTATTATAATATGTGTTGTAATAATTGTAGGTATATTTGGATTTAAAAAACTAGTTTTAGATAAAAGAAGAAAAAACTAACTTTTCTTTTATTTTTTATTAAATTTTATTTTAAAAATATATAAAAAGATGGGGGTTATTTTTTTAAATTAAAATAATTTCTAAACTTATTTACTTAATCTGATTTCTATTGCTGATACGTTGGAGGAGGTTCCTTCGTTTCCAACAATTTCTTCGGTACTGATGTCTATACTTTTTACATCAACATCAGAAATAAATCTGTTTCTTACAATTTCAGCAACATCTACTGCTCTGCTGATAGCACGTCCTCTTGCTTTTAATATTACTTCTGTAACTCCGCTGTTCATTTGTGTAACTACAGCTAAAACGTAGTTCATTACTGGTTTGTTTCCAATGTATACTATATTTTCTTCTGCCATTTTTGTTCCTCCATAAGATATGCTATATCATATAGCTACTAATATGTATGTAAGTTAATGTATTTAATAATATCTATTATTAATAAATAAATCAATTTCTAAAAAAAGGAGGTGGATTAAATAATAGTTTAATCCCTTAACATTAAAAGTTTGTTTGCTGAACTTAAAATTGCATCTATACTTGCTTTAACAATGTCTTCATCAGTTGCTCTTCCAGTAGCCTTATTGCCTTCTTCATCAACAGTAATAACAAATACTTCTCCTAACGCATTTGTTCCACCAGTTATAGCTTCAATATGGTACTCTTCTAATTCTATGTGAACAATTTCATTAACTAATGTTTGTATTGCATTTAAAGCAGCATCTACCGGACCAACACCAGTTTCAGCTTTATATTTAATTTTACCATCAAGATCTAATTTTACGGTAGCTGTAGGTAAAGTGCTGTCTCCAGTCATCACATTAATACCAAGTAATTTAATTCTCTCTGTAGTAGGTTTACCTTGTATTGCTTCAGCAATTGATCTTAAATCTATGTCTGTAATAGTTTTTCCGGAATCTCCTAATGATTTTACTTTGCTGAATAACTGATCAAACTGTTTGTCATCTAAATTAATATTATATTCATCAAGTTTTGATTTAATTGCATTAGCACCAGTTAATTTACCTAAAACTATTCTTCTTTTATGACCTACTTCTTCTGGATAAAATGCTTCATAAGTATTACTGTTTTCTAGAACTCCTTGAACATGAATACCTGCTTCATGAGCAAATGCATTTTCTCCAACTATTGCCTTATTTGGTGGCATTTTAACACCAGAAATTCTTGAAACAGTTTCAGATGTGTTGAATAGGAGTTCAGTGTTTATATTTGTATTGATATTGTAAGCTTTTTTAAGAGTCATAACAATTTCTTCAAGTGAAGCATTACCTGCACGTTCTCCAAGACCGTTTATAGTACATTGAGCTTGTTTTGCACCAGCTTCTATAGCAGCTAGTGAATTTGCTACTGCTAAACCAAAGTCATTATGACAATGTACACTTATAGGTACATGAATAACTTCTTTAATATTTGAAATTAATTCATTCATTTTTGTAGGAATAGTAACTCCCACAGTATCTGGAACATTGATTTTATCAACTTTTGCTTCTTGAACTGCTCCAAATACTTCTAATAAATAATCAAGTTCTGTACGAGTCGCATCTTCACAGGAAAACTCGGCTGTTAGTCCATGATCTTTAATATAATCTACTGCACTCACAGCTTTGTTAAGTATTTCTTCCTTACTCATTTTAAGTTTGTATTCTCTGTGGAGTGGTGATGTTCCAATAAATGTATGGATATATTCTGCATCAGAATCTATTGCTTTATCAATATCTACTGTTAATGCACGAGCTAATCCACTAATTTGTGCATCAAATCCAATTTTTGCTGCTTCTTTAAATGTTTTTTGTTCACCTGGAGAAGCTGCTGGGAAACCCAATTCGATAACATCTACTCCGAGTTTGTCTAATTTTTCTGCTACTATAATTTTCTCATCAGTTGTTATCGTAACACCAGGTGTTTGTTCACCATCTCTAAGAGTGGTGTCATATATCATAACATCTGATGGTGGGTTGAATGTCATTTATTTTTCACTCCATTAATTTATTATAATACTATTATTTTCATCATTTTATTTAACATTATCTACATATTTTTTAAAATTAAATATTAGTTGAATAATATTTCTTTTTTCTTTGTTAGGGTATGGAAAGAACTAATGTTGCAAAATTACGAATTCCTGGAGCTAAACCTAATATAAATACGGATAATTTAATCATATGATTTGAAGATACTTCCTTTACATATTCATCAGTTACATATAATATAACTAAAATCATTATAATTTTCAATGGGTACATTATTAAAGCAGTTCCAAATGAATTTATCATAAAAGTTGGTAAAACATGTTGTTCATAATAACCAAAGAAGTCCATGGCAACGAAGGTTGATGTAGCATCAAATATGTGTGCCGATAAAACTTCCAAATTCCCTTTTTCACTCAATATTTTAATTTTATTTTTAAATATAAAGAATAATGTGCTAATAAAAGCCCATAAACACATCTCAAAAACTATGATTTCAACATTCACACCATAATTCAACATTATGATAATGTTGGGGATACAAACAAATAGTCCTGTAATAAAAATTATTTTATAATATTTCACTTTCAAATATTTTTCAAAAATAATGCTAACAAGTAATAATGCTATTGTTAATAAACCTATAAATATATAAATCCCTGGAGTAGCAAGTAAGTGTATTCGGGGATACACATTATTATCCACTAATGCTCTGCTAGTTGAACCAAATATTATGATAGGGATAAGAGGATACATTAACTCAAGAGGATCTTTACCAATTTTATCAAATATTTTTATTATACATAAAATAATTACTCCTAACACTATTCCAAAGATAATGGTGTTAAATACAGTATAACCTGGATGCAAATAGAAAAAATTTTCCTCTAAAAAATCAAGTATCATATACTTATTTATTAACATTAATTTTATTAAAAAATTATGAACATAAAGATTTTAAGTAAATTTATTATTTATTATTTTTAAATATAATTAGTAAAGAAAAATGATTTAGTGGATAATATGAGTGAAACAAATAGTATTTTAATAAAAGATACAACAATTATTGCAGATGAAATATTTAAATCATCAATTCTTGTAGTTGATGATACAATACAAGAAATTAGTTCTTCATTAAATGATAATGATGCAGATAAAGTATTGGATGCATCAGATAAAATTACAATGCCTGGTCTTATAAATACACATTCCCACGTGGCTATGACCTTATTAAGAGGACATGGGGATGATCAAAGTTTACAAACATGGTTAAATGATTATATATGGCCTAAAGAAGCAAATTTAAATGAAGAATTAGTTTACATGGCATCAAAATTAGCAATGGCAGAAATGATTAAAACAGGTACAACAACATTCAACGACATGTATTTCTTCATGGAAGAAACAGCAAAAGCAGTAGATGAATCCGGAATGAGAGCTGTACTTGGTTATGGTATGATAGATCTATTTGATGATGAAAAAAGAAAAGCAGAACTAAAAGCATCAGAAAAACTAATAAAATCTTGCCATAATACATGTGAAAACAGAGTACAAGTGGCAGTATCACCACATGCACCATACACATGTTCTGAAGAATTACTAAGAGAATCTAAAGAACTGTCACAAAAACATAATCTTAAATTACACATTCACGTATCTGAAACAAAAAATGAAGTGGATGACCTGGTTAAAGATAAAGGAGTAACACCTTTCAAATACCTGGATAACATAGGTTTACTTGATTCAAACACAATAGCTGCTCATGGAGTATGGACCACGGATGAAGAAATGAATATACTGAAAGAAAAAAATGTTTCAATTGCTCATAATCCTTCAAGTAATACTAAACTAGCATCTGGTATAGCACCAGTCCATAAATATATACAAAACGGAGTAAATGTATCCATAGGAACTGATGGGGTAGCATCAAACAATAACTTAGACATGTTCAGTGAAATGAAATTAACTGCACTACTACAAAAAGTAAATCTATTAGATCCAAGAGTATTACCAACAAAAGAAACATTTAACATGGCAACCAAAAATGGTGCTAAAGCATTAGGAATAAATGCTGGAAGTATTGAAGAAGGCAAATTAGCCGATATTATCCTTGTTGATACATTAACTCCACACATGACTCCTATAAGAAATGCATTAAGTAATATAATATACTCAGCATTAGGTTCAGATGTTGACACAGTTATATGTAATGGAAAAATATTATTAGAAAACAAGCAATTAAAAACAATAAATTAACAAGAAATAAACAGGGAAGTTAGTGAAAGAGCTTTTGATTTATAATTAAATTATAAAACATTTTATTTTTTTTTCATTTTTAATAATATTATTTCATGAATCTTAAGACTCATGAAATTAAATTACTTCAGATGTATGCAATTAATTTTTGGAACGCGTCCTTTGGAACAAATAATATGTTTCCTTTACCATATTGGTCTAAAACAGTTGCTAATAACTCTGCCTTTTTACCCTTTTTTTCTGTTGCATCAATAATACCATCAACTAAACCTTCTATTGCATCGCCCCTAGTTGCTCCACGTTCATCTTGATCATTACGTAGGAAACTTAAAGAATCTGATGTTACTTCTTGTCCATTTGAGTATACTGGACCTACAGTATTAATCATTGCATCAATGGCATCTGGAGTTACAACCACAGTTATATCAGTAGTTACATTTGTATTATACTTAATAATTTGTTTTGCTCGTTTAACTCCATCATTTAAATCCGAAGTCCATAACGAATCATGTAAATACCATTGATTAGCTCCTTCACTACGTAAATCTGCAGGTGGTGTTAATGAAGGATCATACATACCTCCAGGGTATATGGGAGTTGTTTTACTTAATTTTCCCTTATTTAATTCTAACATAAATGCCATATCAACGGCACCAACACCTTGCCTTTGTTCAGTAGGATCAGTACATAATACTAAAATATTATGTTTTCCGCGAAAACTTCCTTTTCCTCCGATATTTGAAAAAATAATTATTCCAACTGTAAGAATGAATATAATTAAAATAATTACTATAACAAGTTGTATCTTTTTTTCCAAAAACAATTTACTTCCTTCTTTGCATATAAAGTTTGTCTTTACTAATTGGGTATATATTTTAAGATATTTAATGATACTTTTTTTAGTTAGGAAATATAATATAATAATTAGTAATAAAGGGGATTTAAATGAGAATACCAGAAAATATTAGAAACACTAAAGAATTTCATAAAGTAAGATTAATTAAACATAAACTAGTCGATTCAAAGAATATTTACACAGATAAAGTAAAATATAATGTTAAAGAATTTTTTAGAAAAAAAAGGCATCTAAGTGAAGAACAAAAAAAAGAAATAACATTATTAATTAATAAGGATAACTCAGAAAATACAATCCCTCTTTTTGATAATATTCCTTTAGTATCTATAATAATAGTTAACCATAATGGCGCTTCTCATTTAACAAGATTATTGAAAGTAATCGATGAAACAATACATTTAAAATATGAATTAATTATAGTTGACAATGCTTCTAATGATAATTCTCTAGACATTATAGATCAATATAAACAGTTACCCATTACTTTAATAAAAAACAGAAAGAATGAATCATTTTCATATGCAAATAATCAGGGAGTAAAAATAGCAAAAGGAGACTACTTGTTATTTTTAAATAATGATACTGAACCATTAGATGGATGGCTTAATCATTTAATGAAAACAATGTTATCTAATGAAAATGTAGGTGCAGTAGGTTCAAAATTAATATATCCTGATTGTGATTCATCAAAAATCAATAAAGAGAAATCATATACAATACAACATGCGGGAATCATATTCAAAGAAGGGGATGGTTACATTAAACCATTCAATAGAAATAACTCATCAGAATATGAGGATTCTAGAAACGATACTGAAGATGAAGAAATAATAGCAGTAACTGCAGCCTGTTTACTCATAAAAAAATCAGTATATCTTGAAGTTGACGGATTTGACAATCAATACCTTTATGGATATGAAGATGTGGACTTATGTTTAAAATTACATAAAGCCGGATATAAAAATATTTACAATCCAAAATCAGTATTGTACCATTATGAATTTGGTACACAGGAAAAAAACAATAAAACAGAAGTACGTAATAGAAGATTAAGTAATCAGAAAATATTCATAAAACGATGGAATAAATGGTTACGTAAAGAATTAATGAAAAACCTTTTTAACAATGAAGGTATTTTCACGGATAAACCTCTAACAGTTTCATTTGTAGTAACTCAATCAGATGAAAACACAACTGCTGGAGATTATTTCACAGCATTAACATTAGCAAAGCAATTAGAAAAGTTTGGATGGAAAATAAAGTATCAATCAAGATTCAAATCAGATAAACAACGTGACTGGTATTATGTGGATGAGGATGTGGATGTTTTAATATCCCTGTTGGATGCATATGATTTATCAAAAGTTCAATGTAAGAATGGATTGCTTGTTAAAATTGCTTGGTTACGTAATTGGTTTGAACGTTGGGTTGAAAATCCATCTTTTTCTAAATATGATATAGTGCTAGCTAGCAGTCAAATAGCTTGTGATTATATTAAAAAAACAACTAGAAAAAATGCGATACTGTTCCCATTAGCATCGGATACGGAAATGTTTAATGAAAATATTCAAAGCAATGAAATTTATGAATGTGATTATTGTTTCACGGGCAGTTACTGGGATGCAAAAAGAGAAATCATAAATTACTTAAATCCGGACTTAATAGATTATAAATTTAATTTATATGGAGCAAATTGGGATAAAATTCCAAAATTCTCACAATATCATAAAGGGTTCGTTAAATATGGGGACATGCCGGAAGTATATTCATCAACAAAACTTGTTATTGATGATGCAAATCATGTAACAAAAGAATGGGGTTCTGTAAATAGCCGTGTATTTGACAGTTTAGCAGCAGGAAAACTGATAATTACAAATGGTTCAAAGGGTAATGAAGAAATATTTGATGGTAAGTTGCCTGAATATCACTCAGAAAAGGAGTTAACTGATTTAATTAATTATTATTTGTCTAACCCTGATAAAAAAGAAGAAAAAATAAAAGAATTAAGAAAAATTGTTCTAGATAATCATACTTATTATCATAGGGCTGTTACATTAAGGGAAATTATTAAAAATTATTATCAAAGACCTAAAATAGCAATAAAAACTCCGGTACCTTCATGGAAAGAAATATATAAATGGGGAGATTATTATGTTGCAGAAGGGCTTGCTGAAGAATTTGAAAAATTAGGTTATTTGGTAAAAATTCAAATGTTATCTGAATGGAATGATTCTTCTGATTCTGATGTTGATACTGTAATAGTTTTAAGAGGTCTTTCACGTTATACTCCTAAAATTCAACATTATAATATTATGTGGAATATTTCTCATTCAGATTTAGTGTCATTAAACGAGTCTGAAAAGTATGATTATGTATTTGTGGCATCAAAACATTGGAATTAACAAATAAAACCAAGAGTTAATGTGAC
>JAFRKG010000071.1 GCA_017431845.1 Methanosphaera sp.
GTGTCAACCACATATATTGAAGATATGGAACATTTAAAACTCATATTTCAAATTGAATTCTATGAAAATGCAAAAAAAGAGTCATTTTATGAGAATTGGCTAGATGAATATATTATCAAGAATTAGGTTTTTGACTATAGTTAATAATTATTCGATAATAGTATTTAAATATTTTGATAAAAAGTATTACTTTTCACACTTTATTCATATGATTTCTACAGGGCCAATATTTCAAAAAAAATAGAATATGGAAAACCCATATTAATAAGAGAAAGGAGATTAAAAAATTATTATAAGATAATCATATTTTATCTAAAAATCCTAAATGTCATAGGGACTACAGTTTATAATGCATCATCACTGCGTTCGCCAGTCCTAATTTTAATAACTTCTTCAACGTTAGTTATGAAAATTTTTCCATCTCCTATATTTCCAGTTTTTGCTGCTTCTACAATTGCATTTACAACCTCTTCAACTGCAGAATCATGAACAACTGTAACAAGTTTAACTTTAGGTAAAAGATCTATACGATAACTTTTTCCACGATATTTTTCTTCTATACCTAACTGTTCTCCTCTACCTTTAACATCACTAACTGTGATTCCATGATTGTCCACTTTTTCCAGAGCATCCTTAACTGCATCTAATCTTTCTGTACGTATAATAGCTGTTATTTGTTTCATAGTATCATATTCCTATTATATTCTGTAACCAAGTTCTTCATGTTCTCTAACATCTAAACCTTCTGTTTCTGTTTGTTCATCTACTCTTATTCCCATTATTTTATCTAAAACTTTTGCTATACCATATGTTAATATAAATGAGTAAACTCCTACTGCTACTATACTAATTATTTGTATTATAACCTGTTCTGGATTACCATATATTAACCCAGAAACTCCTCCAATGGCTGGTGTTGCAAATACTCCTGTAAGAATTGCACCCCAGGTTCCTGATAAACCATGTACTCCGAATGCATCTAATGCATCATCGTATCCTAGTTTTGGTTTTAAGTATGATATTGCAAAGTAGGATATGAATACTGTGGTGAATCCTATTATCATGGAAGATGGTACGTCTACAAATCCTGCTGCTGGTGTTATAGCTACTAATCCTGCTACTGCTCCGGTTGTTGCACCAAGTACTGTTGGTTTTCC
The DNA here is from genome assembly GCA_017431845.1 of Methanosphaera sp. Taxonomy (GTDB): domain Archaea; phylum Methanobacteriota; class Methanobacteria; order Methanobacteriales; family Methanobacteriaceae; genus Methanosphaera. The sequence continues at coordinate 1,158 of JAFRKG010000071.1, forward strand.
AGATTTCCAGAGGTCTATTAGTATCCATCCAATCATTGCTGTTGCTGCAGCTACGTTTGTTGTTATTAGTCCGTTTGCTGCTAGTCCGTTTGCTGCTAATGCTGATCCACCATTAAATCCGAACCATCCGAACCATAGTAATGCTGCTCCTATTACTACATATCCTAGATGGTGAGGGAGTAATCTTTGATCTTTTCTTGGTCCTAGTATTAATATTAATGCAAGTGCTGCTATACCTGAGTTAAGATGTACTACTGCTCCTCCTGCGAAGTCTAATGCTCCTAGTTGGTATAGCCATCCTCCTCCCCATACCCAGTGTGCTACTGGGATGTATACTAGTGTTAACCATATTATTATGAAGATTAGCCATGCTTTGGCTTTCATTCGTCCTACTACTGCTCCTGAAATTAATGCAACGGTTATTGCTGCAAATGTTGCTTGGAATGCAACAAATAATAATTCTGGTATTCCTGTGTCTGGATGAAGCATATCCAATCCTATTCCTGTTAAGAAGAAATTTGTTGGTATGCCTATAAATCCATTTAATGTTTCTCCAAATGCAAATTGATAACCAAAAGATACCCAGATTATGCTTGCAATGGCGAATGCGGTTAAAGATAAAAACATTGTGTTTAAAACGTTTTTCTTTTTGCTCATTCCTCCATAAAATAATGCTAATCCGGGTAATGTCATTATCATGACTAATGCTGTGGAGATTAAAATCCATGCTGTGTCTCCCGTGTTCAGTAACGATTCTGCTACCAATTGTATTCCTCCAATATTTTTTTTTATTGTTACCTTTTTTTTTGATATGCTTCTTTTTATTTTATATTTTTTATTTTATTATATCATTATATTTTTTTATAATAAGACGGAAGTAGGAAATACACTTCCGATAATAATAGTATAAAACATAAAGTATATAAATGTTTTTAAAATTATCAAAAATAATAATAAAATAAAGCTAAACATTCTAAAAAACAGAAAAACTTCATCAAACAAAAAAAATAGGAAGTTCCAAACTTCCTACAAAAAAATATAATTAATTTTTAAGATATACATCTTGTAAAGCCGCAACACCGGCTCCAGCTTCAAAATCAAATCCAAATTCTTTTAATGTCATTTCTAGACAAGTGAAAGTCATAGCTAATTCCTGTAAACCAGTAATACCCATGTGACCTATTCTGAAAATGTTACCACTAAGGTGATCTTGACCACCAGCTAATTCAATCTGATATTTATCCCTCATAGTTCCACGTAACTGTTTATCAGTAACACCTTCAGGCATTTTAATACCAGTAAGAGTATTTGAATAATCACCTTCACGTGCAAATAATTCAAGACCTAATGCTTTTGCAGCTTCACGTGTAGCTTCAGCACCAGTGTGATGACGTTTGATACGAGCATCTAAGCCTTCTTCTAATACCATACTTAATGCTTCATTCATAGCATAAGTCATTGATACACTAGGAGTGTAAGGAGTTTGAGATTTAGCTCCACTTTTTCTCATTTTTTTCATATCAAGATAATAAGTAGGAGATTCTACTTTATCAACAACATTCCATGCATCATCACTTAAAGTTAACATACTCATTCCAGGTGGTGCAGCAAGACATTTTTGAGAACCACTTAAACAAATATCCAAACCATATTCATCTACTTTAACAGTATCACCAGCAAGAGAAGAAACAGTGTCAACAACAAATAATGTATCATGATCTTTCATTATTTCTCCAACTTCTTTAATTGGATTAACTACAGCTGTTGAACTTTCATTGTGTATCATTGTTAAAGCTTTAGCATCATCGTTTTCTTCTACTACTCTTTTTATTTCAGCCGGATCTGCTGCTTGGCCCCAAGGTACAGTAACTTCGATAGATTCTCCACCAAATACTTCTGTTAATTGCTGAAGTCTTTCTCCAAATTTTCCTCCAACAACATTGATTACTTTATCACCTTTTTCAACAATGTTTGCTATTGCAGCTTCCATTGCACTAGTACCGGAACCTGTTAATAAATATGATTTATTATCAGTTTGGAAAACTTCAGATAACATTGCTGTTGTTTCATCTAAAATTTCACCATATGCTGCTCCTCTATGATTTGTTATAGGTTGTGCCATTGCATCTAAAACCCTTTTTGGAACAGTTGTAGGTCCAGGAATCATTAATAATATGTCTTCCATTGGGAATATTCCTCCAAAAATATATTTTCATAAACGTTTATTAAAATATAATAAGAATAGTAAAACATACTTAGTATATCTTAAGTATAACTAAACTTACTATAAATATACTTATGTCTTTAATACTTTTTTAATTTATCATAAGATTGTTCGCTAAAACTCATTTTTATTAAAAAATTTACATTTTAAAACATACTTTATTTTAACTAATTTTAAACATTATGTTCTAACAACATTTAATTCTACTTAAATTCAGTTCACATCTCTTAAATTTTACAATAATCACAGTTTAACTTTCTATATCTCATAAAAATCCTATTAAATTAAGCATAAACTTATATGCTACATATAACATAATTAACATTAAAAACAGAAATTATCACGTTATTCATTTATAATTATAGATAGTAAAAAGTAACAATAAGACAAAATCAATAGTTAAAACTAATGAATTGCACAAATTTTTCCCATACTTTATTTAATAAATTTAATTCTACTTCGAAAGTACTAAATCCAATTATACAACAATTCAAAATTGAATCTCAGCTTACTTTCACATAAAATATTACAAGTTGAATTCACATCCTCATTAATAAATATTCCGGCACCTGATTTCTATAATCCTCTTTTAATTCTAATTCCTTAGAATTCACACTTCTTTTTGTTTATAATGGTTGTATAGTGTTGTAATGGAGTTTAGGGAAATATTATATGATTCAAATTTTGTATTTACATTATACTATTTTCTATTAATTTTGGGTAAGTGTATTTACACTTTTTAATTTTTGATATTATTAGTAAAGTGTATTTACATTATTGTTATAGTTAATGATTCTATCCTGTTTATTGTCTATGTTGTGTTATGTGGTACTTCGTGTTGATGATTATGGGATGTATTTACATTTATGAAATATTTGGTATTTTCTATTATTGTATTTACATTATTAGTGTATTTACATTTTCTTAAAATAGGTATAATTCTTAATGTGTATTTACATTATGGGTGTATTTACACTTTTTAATTTTTGATGTTATTTGTAAAGTGTATTTACGTTATTGTTGTTGTGGTTCTATTTTTGTTTTTCAGATAGATTGTGCTGTTAGATGTACTTTTTGTTGTTGATTATGAGATGTATTTACACTATTGTTTTTATGTTATTTTTCTTAATGTGTATTTACAAGGGTAGTGTATTTACACTTTTATTAATTTAGTATATTTGTTTGAGTATATTTACATATAGTTTGTATTTACACTTGTTCAAAATATGTGTAATTCTTAAAGTGTATTTACAATTGTGGTGTATTTACACTTTTTAATTTTTGATATTATTTGTAAAGTGTATTTACATTTTTATTAATTTGGTATATTTGTTTAAGTGTATTTATATTATTGTTGTTGTGGGTCTTTCATGTTTATTTGGTGGTGTTGTCTTGTGTATGTGCTTATCTATTATTGTTTATTGGGTGTATTTACACTATTGTTTTTATGTTATTTTTCTTAATGTGTATTTACATCATTAGTGTATTTACACTTTTGAAATATTTTGTATTTTCTGTTATCGTATTTACATTTTATTGTAAATACACTTATCTAAACTCTTCAAAAATTGTAAAGTGTATTTACAGCATATACATGTGCCCTGTTATATCTATTTGTTTTAACAAAATTTTGGTATGAAAAAAATAGTATTTGTTATAATAACTAATGTAGATATGGTAATTAAAAATAGTTTTTTTATGAAAGGGAATAAATATATGTTATTTTCTCTTCAATATAACATATACTTAATCGTGTTGTGTGACGAATATTATAATGCTAATTTAATATCGTCGGCAGTGACTGTTTTACGTCCTGCATGTTTTGCAAATTTATTAGCTTGAGCAGCTACTTCTTCTGCATATTCTTCGACAACATCTGCTAGTGCTACTGCTGCATCGTCACTTACTCTTTCTGCACCTGCTTCTTTGATGATTCTTTTTAGTGGTGCGATTGGTAATTCTGCCATAATATATCATTTCTCCTATGTTTTTATTGTTTATAATTATGAAATTAAGTCATATTTATAGTTTTTTTAATTATAGTATGTAATAATGGGATAATAATAAAAATAGTAATTTAAATGGGATTTATTAAGAGATAGATATTATTATTCACAGACAATTCTATCTATACACTTAACAAGTATAGTTTTGTTATTTCTCTTCTAATATAGTTTATCAATATCTTATCATTTATCATATTTCGTCCAGGATAAAACAGTAATTCTCGGGTATGTGGATGCATTCCAGCTTCAGAGTATCATATGCAATGATATCTTCATACATTAATCTTTTTAAACTGTATTCATGTATCATGTTTCCTATTTTGGTATCATGGATGTGATCCTGGTTTTGTCTTCTGTTTTTATGATGAAACTGTCTTCATTAAATGTTTCATCTACGAAGATCTTACGTTTGGTATCATATGTTAGAAAGTCATAGTGACTGCAGGTATCATCTGCTAAGATTATAATATATGTTAGAATATTTTCATCTTCTAATCGTAGAACAGTATACAATCCTATTACCATCCCATTATTGTAGTTCTAATGTTAAAGTGTATCCCTTTGTGTTATCTGCAGCAATTATTCGGCATAAGATCATGGTCTTTCCACGTTCATAATTACTTGTATCTAGTAATTTCTTGGGAATAGTTAACTGATAACCATTATTTCCCTGTCCTGTTTTACTTGTCTGAATGTTTATCTTCTTAAAATCTTCACTACAGGTAGTATGTATGATTAATTTTTTGTCCCGTTTTTCAAGATAGACCTGTTTTGGTTTATCTAGTAATTCATAGATGCTCCGTGGAAGCTTAATATGGTATGATGAATAAATTTTGTACTCATCGTTTTTAAGTTTTTTACGAAAGTTCAGCTGCTGCAAGGATAAGTAATGTTCTATGCAAAGCTTACCATCAATTATACGGTACCTGTGCTTTTCTCTAGCTTTTTTTGTCAAGTGTAATAAATCCCCAAAAAAAATATATTGAACAACTAAAATTTAATACTGTGTTCTCTCTGCTTAATCTTTTATATCTCATCCTTATTATAATATACTTTTCTATACTAAAAAAAGTATAGAAATATATAATATGTTACACAAATATACTAACTATGAAAACAGCGTATCTTAACCCCTACGGACAATCCGCCCATGAAATAATACACAAATACGGAAACATAACACAAATCACCACAAAAACACAAGAAATAAACAACATCATAAAAAACACACCCAACCAGAAACACAAACAAATAAACACAATAAAAGACCTATGCCACGACAAAATAAGACAACACCTCCAAGACCAATACAAACAAAAAAGCAACAAGTACAATTACCTCTATAACAGGGCAATAGACACCATGGACACAATAGCAACACACACACTACTACAAGCAACAGCAATAAACTACGGACACGAAAGCAGCGAAGCAGACCTCATAACACAAATCATAACCAACACCACACGCAAAAGAATAGAAACAACAACAGAACACGAAATAAACCGAGCACTAACAGACTACCTAGACATACACAACACCACAATAAACGACATACTACCACTACTCGATACAGAACAAATAAAACTAAACCAACTAGTACTATCACACAACAAAATAATACTAACCTACGAAGACTTCATCACAGAATACACTGAATACCTACAACATAGAAACCCAGAAACAATGTACACACTACTATGCCACAACATGAAAAAAAACATACTAACAGCACTCATACAAAAACAAACCCGACACTACCTACAACTAATAGAATCACAACTCAAAAAAATAGAACCAGCACAGATAATAAAAACAATAGCAGAAGACATCAAGAAAATAGAAAAAACAGAACAAGAAACCAGACAAAAACATGGAACAATAACAGCCAGGTACACAAGCTTCAACGACGACAGACCCACAGCATACATACCAGAAGCATTCCCACCATGCATACAAAAAGCACTACGCGGTATCAAGAGTGGGGGACGAAACTGCACAATAAACATGATACTAACACCCTTCCTATCCTACGCACGACTATACCCAGGAGTATACGCCAAACACAAGAAAAACCCACGAATAACAGACATGGACCCCACACTCACAATAACAACTGAGGAAATAATACCAAAAATACACCAGGCAGCACAAAACTGCAAACCACCACTATTCAAAGACCAACCAACAGAAAAACAAAACATACATAGCAAACTAGGATTCGGCGAAGGAACAATTACATATGAAAACTGTGGAAAAACACCATGGTACACACCACCCAACTGCAAAAACATAAAGCAGCAACAACCAGGACTATGCACACCATCCACGGACTGCACGAAAATAGGAAACCCACTATCATACTACAACCGCAAACGAAAACTACTAACACGAAAAGGAGAAAAAAAAGATGACACTACGACCAGCAACATGGGAAGAAATAAGACAATACTATCACGAAGAATACAACACCAAAGAAATACCAGAATACATAACACAAAACATACACCGGAGAGAATTCGCATTCGACCGAACAGGACAAGGACCAAGAGACAGATACAACCAATTCACACAACTACGGTACCTGGAAAGAACAATAAAAGCCAAAGCACCATATGCAGCATACAGCTCCGTAGCACTATACGATAACCCCACAAAGCGTGAAGGATGGGATGGAGCAGAAATGGTATTCGTTGTAGATGCAAAAGACATACCCATCAGAACCTGCAACTGCAAACAGGGAGAAGTATGCCAACAATGCCTAGAGCAAGCCAATGAAATAATACTAAAAATAAGCGATCAAATACGAGAACTAGGATACAATAGAATACATTACGTATACAGTGGCCGTGGATACCACCTAAGAATACAAGATGAAGAACTGCTACACACCAGTAGCAGCTTCAGAGGAGAACTAGTAAACTACGTGCTGGGAGCAGACATACCAACACTAAACGGAGAATTACAACACTTCACAATACCATTCGGATACAGCAAAGTCTACACAGACTGGTTCAAATACACAGTAAACCACCTGGAAAAAAACAGAAGATACACAGGACTAAACAAGAAACTCAAGAACGACATAATAAACAGAAAAGAACTAGTAAAAAATAATCAATGGGGAATAGTACGGGGAGAAATAAAACCCACCAGATACGATAAACTAGTAAGAACGATAGCAGGAATAAACCATGAATTTTGTGACACCAAGGTAAGTATCGATTTGAAGAGAATCCTACGTTTGCCATCAACTTTACATTATAAAGTGAGTATGAAATGCATGAGCATCAAGGATATTGAAACTTTTAATCCATTTGATGATGCAGTACCTAAATTCATGAGAGAAAAATTTTAATAATTTTTCCCTTATCACCGTATAATGTTTTATTTTTTTATGATTTATTATTTTCTTAAAACACGTTGTTGTATGTTAAATACGCACAGAATGAATTTTTTTTGATTATGATATAAACATAGTTTTAAAATTTGATTTCAAATTGTTGATTGAATAACTTATTTTAAATCAATTTCATGTTTTTTCTTCAGAGTAAAAATCGTTATATATATTTTGATAAAATTTCAACCATAGAAGGTGATTTGATGGGTTTATTTTAATGAATAAATAATTTCAGTAACTGGATTATCATCATATTCTGGTATTGGATTGCCTTCATCTACATTTAATGTAATAATATATGTTTTATTGTTTTTTTCCAGTGTATATACACAACTGTATACTCCTTCCAGATAATAATTTTGTTGATTAATATCTGCATTTGCATAAGTATAATTTCTTTCTCCAATAAGTTCATAACCCATATTTACACGTTTTTGTTTAGCTTCAGAGGGATCAAGAATTGGACCTTCATAAATAGTCATAGCTACTGTGTCATTATACATTACCAGTTGGTTATCTTTTTCAACAAGAGTATATCCTTCAGGCATAGAGAAAGTAGAGTCACCAATATTTACAGTATCAGCATATATTGTAGATACACTTAAAAGAGTTAAAACTAACAATCCCATTATAATCATAGATTTAATTTTCATTTTAACTACATTCTATTGTCTGTTTGAATCATATTATAATGATCTAGTATATGCTTTATAATCATATACTATTAATAGTTATCATAATATTTTTTTAAAAATATTAATATCTTAAGGTATTTTTTTAGTTTTTGTACAATTCTTTAACTATAATGTATAAATAATTTATAACTTTAATTAAAAGAGTGTTGGTTAAAGAAAATTAAATTGTATGGGATTTAAAGGTTATATGTTAAATATGTTTACTATCCACCATATTAAACTTCATAACTATGTGTATAGTTACCTTTATACTCAACATCTTTAACTAACAATACATTATTCTTATATTTACCACCTAATGAACGGTTTTCAACAACTACACAATCAAAATATTCTATGATGGATACATCAGTAGCATATTCTGTATTTAATTGACTTGCATCCTTTTTGTTCATAATTATGAAACTGTCATTTGACATAAATACTTCTCTTTGTGGCAATGATTTCATCCAAAAAAGAGTGTCTTCTTTATAGCCTTCAAAGTATTCATTATTTTCTATTTCCGCAATGAGATTGTAAAGATCTATTGGACCTTCAGAATATGCTGCTAATTCTGTCTTATTTTCCATGTCAATACCCAAATGTTTTGAATCATTTTCATTTAAATGACTGTTATTATCTATTATATAACCCGTGGAGACTTCCAGTAGTAATAATAGAATTATTATGGAGATAATAGCGATTATTTTTTTCATAATTAAACCCTCCATTATTTGATTCTATTTACTTCTATGGAAGAAGTTAATATTAATTGTATTGTATAAAATGTTTTATTTTTTCAAATATATATCATCATAATGTTATATATAATATTCTTCTTATCAAGGCAATAAAATATAACATTACATTAATAATAACTATATACCAGAAAAAATATATAAATACAACTGCTAATACCACCATAAATTAAATGATAAAGTTAAAATAGTTCATACAATGAATATTTCAATGATAAAATAATAACAAAGCATTATTGTTAATTTACAAGTATATTAACAATTAATACCATATTAAATATTATTATAGAGACTTGGCATAAATTATTTTAGATAGAAAAAAAGTTTTACAACAAAAAATTATAATATCTTTTTCTTTATAAATAATATTCTGCCTTTGTTCAAATCAAAGATTACGGTATAACTTAGATATAATTAATTATAATGTGCTGTTATAATCTTTTGATTTTACTATGGGGCAGTCCGAGCCCACTTACACAGTCATTCATTTTAATGAAGTTCTGCTTACTTATTTATACTAAGAAATAAAATCATAAAAAATAACAAAATACTAATTAATATAAAATAAATATTTTATAAATATTTTATTAAA
>JAFRKG010000072.1 GCA_017431845.1 Methanosphaera sp.
CTCATACTCCATGGATACTAGGAGTATGATTAGACATTATCCCTCATGCAACCCACATCATCTGTTACCAGTTGATGCAGTTTCAGGCGAGAATGGCTCACATAACTAAACCAATAATCCAGTTGACTGTATTATACTGATAATATAAAGGAGAAGAGAATTGCTTGTCGCACTTATGCTCAAATAAAACGAAGGATTTTTTTCAATTTTGTTCCTCATTATTTAGTTTAATAATTAATTTTATCTAAAATATTAAAAATTATAAAAAATAGTTAGAATTCTAATTCTAAAGTTATTGGTGCATGATCATAAGTAACAAAATGATTGAGAATTGAAGCATTAACAACATTATCTTTTAATTCCTCGTTTACCAAGAAATAATCAAACCTAAATCCTTTATTTTCTTCACGGAATTTACCTTGATTGGGCCACCATGTATAATTTCCAGTTTCTTTATTGAACAATCTGAAAGAATCTATAAAACCACTGTCTAAAAATTCTTGGAACCATTGCAACTCAATTTTTTTACATCCAATAGTGTACTTATGATTTTCTGGTTCATAAACATCTTTAAATGAAGCAATTCTATTAAAATCTCCACAGATTATTTGTGGTTTTCTTGATTTTTTAACATATCTTGTGAATAAATCATAAAATTCAAGTTTATCTTCAAATTTTTCTTCTCCAGAACCAGTAGGGAAATAAACATTAAATAATGTAAACTCATCAAATTCTAATCTTTGAATTCTTCCTTCATCATCAAATTTTCTATTGTCGAATCCATTTTTAAAAGTAATTGGTTTAAATTTTGTATACGTGGCAACACCACTTCCATGACCATCATATTTAATCCCATGATAGAAAAAACTATCATAATTGATTTTATGAACTACTTCATCATCCAATTTGCTTGGATTAGTATGTACTTCTTGAATAGAGAAAATATCTGGATTTAAATCAAATATTTTATTTAATGTTCCATCATTAACTCTAGACATAATTCCACCAACATTCCATGAAATCAATTTCATAATATCATTATCCTTTTAATGCTTTTATGTCTTCAGGGTATCTTCCTAGTAGTCTGTCTATTATTCCCATGTTGTTTACTTGTTTGAAGATGTTTTTGTATTCACTTTCTTTTCTTTCTAGTTCATTTACTTCATCCTGCAGTTGTCTCATTCTTTCATCTGAATGATTTTTTTCATTGGATAAACTGGTGTATTCTTTTCTTTTGTCTTCCAGTTCCTGTCTTATGTTGTCATAGTCATTTCTGAGTTTGTCTGTGTCTGTTTTTTGGTCTTTTATCATGTTGTTTAGGTTGTCTTCTGATTTTTTGAGTGCTGCTATTTCAATATTTAGTCCCTTTGTTTCTCCTTCAAGTTCTTTGTTTTGTATTTCCAGGTCTTTTACTTTTGCTGCTTCTTGTTGTAGTTTATGATTTTCTTCTTCCAGTTTCTTGTTTTCTTCCTTTTTTGCTTCATAGTCCTTTTTTATTGTGTCATTGTCTAGTTGAAGGTTGTGGTTTTTTCTTTCAAGATCATCATTTTTTTGTCGTAGGTTTTCGAATTGTTTCTGGTATTCTCTTTTGCTTTCTTCCAATTCTTTTATGAAGTCATCTTTTTGTGTGTTGTCTTCTTTTATGCTTTGCTTTTGTTCCTGTATGTTGTCTATTTTTTCTTGTAGGTTTTCGTGTCTTGCTTGGATTTTCTCGTTTTCTATTTCCAGGTCTTTATTGGCATCTTGTAGTGTTTCTATTTTCTCTTTTTGTTGTTTAATGTTCTGTTCCAGTTGTGTGATTTCTGTTTGTAGTTTCTGTGTTGTTTTTTCATGTTCTTTGTTGTTGTTTGTTATTTTTTCGTTGAGTCCTTTTATTGTAGTTTGTAATTGTTCTTTTTCTTTTAGTGTTTTTTCATTAGTTTTTTGTAGTGAATGTATCTTGGTTCATTTTTTCTTTATTTTTATTGTAATTGTTAATAATACTTGTTTTTTCATTTGATAATTTTGTATGTTCTTCTTGTAACTTATCATATTCTTCTTTGAGTTTTGCATATTCTTTATGTAGTTTGTTGTATTGTTTTTCTTTTTCTTCTTTTTCCTGGATTAGTGTTTGTATTTTTTCCTCAAGATCTTTATTTTCTGTAGCGTCAACATTTTGTGTTTGTTCTTGTAGTTTATTATATTCTTCCTCTATGCTGCTTTTTTCTTCCTGGAGTGTTTTTAGTTGCTGTTCAAGTTTTTCATAATCTATTTTGAGTTGAGTATCTTCTATAGTAGTTGCTGCTTTTTCGTTGAGATAATATTCCTGTATTATTTTTGTGAGTATTGTTCCTAGTTTACCATAGGTTGTACCTTCTTGTTGTTCTACTTTTGCTACATATTTGTCCCAGATTTCTTCATCTACATTTAATGATATTTTTTTTGTTGACATTTACAATTACATCCCATTTATACATTCCATTGTGAAATATTACAGTTGGCGTAATATTTAGTAAAATAATGAGTAAACTCCAAATGTATGTTTGAATTCTTCTCAGCATATTTTCATTTAAAGTGGAAGATTTCAATTATAGTAACTGGAAGATTTCAACACAAAGTGGAAGATTTGTACTTTGAAATATTACAGTTAAGTAGAAGATTTGATAAAAAGTAATATTATGTTCTCTTCTTAAATACCGTATTTTATAGATTTACACTATTTTACAGCGAATAACATTATACATTTTGTATCAGGTATACTGGAAGATTTCAATTATAGTAACTGGAAGATTTCATCACAAAAAGTGGAAGATTTATACGTGTTTTTCATAGCAAATCTTCCAGTTTACACTAAAATATTACAGTTCAGGATACCCGTTGTAACATGATTAAATAAGTAATTAGAGTGTTTTTAGAAGGTTTTTGTTTTTATGTTATTTTGAAATCTTCCAGTTTATTTAGCAAATCTTACAGTAGTGTAAGATTTCAATTATTGTGTAATATCCCAGAAAAAGAAATTTTTCAAAAATGAGTGGGACCTAGAAAAAATAGGCTGTTTTTGAAAATGATACTGAAAATTAAAAACAGACTAAAAAAATAAAAAAATAAAAATATGCTAGAACAATAACAATAAACATTAACATAAGAACCAAAAGAAGATAATAACATGACACAAAAAAGATGTAAATGGGCAGAAGGAAAATGGAAAGAATACCATGACAAACAGTGGGGAACACCAGTACATGATGACCAAACACTATACGAAAACCTACTACTAGTAACATTCCAAGCAGGCCTATCCTGGCAAACAATGCTAAACAAGAAAGAACACTACAAAAAAGCATACGACAAATTCCAAATAGACAAAATAATACTATATGATGAAAACAAGATAGAAGAATTAATGACAAATGAGAACCTAATACGTAACAGAAGAAAAATAGAAGCATCAATACAAAATACAAAAATATTCAAACAAATTCAAGAAGAAAAAGGATCCTTCAACAATTACATATGGAGCTTCACAGACAACAAAGTACTAGTAGATACAACTGAAAACTATCAGACACAATCACCACTATCAGACAAGATAAGCAAAGACCTAAAACAGAGAGGAATGAAATACATAGGAAGCATAACAATATACGCATACCTAGAACAAATGGGAATAATAAACAACCACGAAAAAACATGCTACAAACACTCAACTACACTATCAAATAAAAAAAATAGAATAAAATAATAATTAGAAGGAGATTAAAAAAAATGAAATACGTAAAACTAGGAAAATCAAACCTCAAAGTAAGTAAAGTATGTATGGGCTGTATGGGATTTGGAGATCCAAACAACGGAATGCACACCTGGACACTACCTGAAAAAGAAACAAGAAAAGTAGTCCAATATGGATTAAATAAAGGAATAAACTTCTTTGACACGGCAATAGGATACCAAAATGGAACCAGTGAACAATACCTAGGAAAAGCCATAAACGATTATGCTAACAGAGAAGACATAGTAATAGCCACTAAATTCCTACCACGAACACAAGAAGAAATAAAAAACAATATCTCAGGACAAGAACACATAAAACAAATGGCAAACAAAAGCTTAGAAAATCTAAACACAGACTACATAGACCTATACATATACCATATGTGGGACTTCAACACACCCATACAAGACATATTAGACGGACTAAACCAACTAGTAGAAGAAAACCTAGTAAAACACATAGGAATATCCAACTGTTTCGCATGGCAACTAGCCAAAGCCAACAACATAGCAAAAAATGAAGGATTAGAAGAATTCATATCAGTACAAGGACACTACAACCTAATATTCAGAGAAGAAGAAAGAGAAATGATACCCTACTGTAAAGAAGAAAACATAGCAACAACACCCTACAGCTCACTAGCATCAGGAAGACTATCACGACTACCTAACACAGAATCGAAAAGACTAAAAGAAGACACCTACGCAAAAACAAAATACGACTCAACAAGCACACAAGACAACAAAATAATAGAACGAGTATCACAACTAGCAACAAACTACGAAGTAACAATGACAGAAATATCATTAGCATGGCTAGAAACAAAAGTCACATCACCCATAGTAGGAGCAACAAAATACCAACACATAGACGGAGCAACAAACAGTACAGAACTAGAACTAACAAAAGATGACATCGTATACCTAGAAGAACTATACACGCCACACAACCTAGTAGGAGTAATGGCAGACAATAACAAAAAACTAAACGATGACAACAAAGTATGGATGAAACATACAAAAAACATAATATAACAACAATACAACCCTCACCACCATACCCCAACACCTCTTTCTAACAAACACTACCAAGATTATATACTTATAAAAGTATAGAAAAATAAATGAATATAACATGAAACACACAATCCAAGTCAACAACCAAAACACAACAGAACACATAATCCACCTAGACCAACACCTACCCATAAACATAACAAAACTACCCAACAACATAACATACAAAATCCATAACACACCCATAATAACAACAACCACACAAACACTAAAAAAACAGACAATACAAACAATACGACAAAAAAACAAGAACATAACAGAAGAAATAATACTACTAATAATAGAAAACACGAACACTAACAACATAAAACTACTAGTAGAAACAATAAAAGAAAATCCCCTGATAACAATACACCAATGCAAACAAGACAAAATAACAAGAATACTGCAACAACTACTAAAAACATATACACCAGAAACAAACAAAAGAGTAACAACACACAACAAAACACTATACCATGACAACACAACAATAAAAACATACAAAAACAAGGAATACCTCCAACTCATAACAGAAATACTAAACACAAACAAAGAACTAACACTACAACAAGCAGAATACCAGGCACAAAAAACATACTACCAATACATAAGCTACGACAAAACAAACCACAACTACAAAATAACAATAAACCAAAAAACATACAGCACACACAAAAAACTAACAAACGCAATACAAGAAAGAAACATACAAACAAACAAAACAGAACCTGAAGAAGAAACACTATGCCAAAACAACAACACAACACTAGAACCACTACCACCAACACCCTGGAACAACAAGATACACAACATACCACAAGAACACAACAAATACAAAACACGACATAAAACAAGACACAACAACCCAGACACAATCAACCGTATACACCAAAGAAAAACAGATCCAACAACAATACTGAACACACAAAAACCAAACAGAAACCTCAACATAACAAAAAACCTATACAAGATAATACGAATAAGAAACAAAAAAGAACAACAATACTACGAAACAAACGACATATGCAAGGCAAGATACATCAGAGACAAACTAGAACAACACAATTACGACAAAACAATAATAACAGCCTACGAACAACAATACCAACACGACAAAAAAGAATACCAAGAACAATACACGAAACAGTACCAACTAATAGACTACTACCAGAACACCACGACAAAACTAAAACAAACAACCAGCACCAAAGAAGAATACCAACGACAACAAATCAACAAAAACACCAAATACAACACGACACCAATAACACCTAGAACACCAGTAATAACAGAACACCCAAACACCAAATACAACAGAACAAAATACCCAAAAATTTTTCGCACACCGCAAGCGGCGAACATCAAAAATACACAGTAAACATTAAACAGATAACAGTAAAGCTTTAGAAGAAAAAGAGAAAAAAAGTATGGTTGAGGGTCCAGGGAGAAGGAAAGAGAAAAAGAGAATAAAATTAATATACAATACTACTTATCAGAATCAATAATCTTTCCAATATCAAATTCATCCGCATAACAATCATCTGGTCTTATAGTTTTAGTTTTAATCACTTCATCATTAGAATCATAAACTGTTACAGAAATTCCCACACCACGACATAATTCATATAATCTCTGATTAACGGGATCAATATAGTAAATTGGTGCATGGTCAGGAGTAACTAAAGCACAATAAAAAGAACCATGGAAAATATAATAATCATTGCCCTCATATTCCTTAACAAAATACTCATTAAAAACAACATCATGATTATAATCTATTTTATGTTCTCTTAATTTATCAGATAATTCAAAGTCTAGATTAAAATTAACAAGTAAATCATTTATGGTCATACAGTGATAATCTATGAAGTGGGTTCTTATAAATTCATCAGCATTAATCTTCTTTAATCCATAATCTTTGGCATCCAATAAGTCTCCCCTAATATCATATTCATGAATACTGTTGTTTACATTACTTTCTCCAATATAGTATACTCTTGAATGAAATAAATCCAGCATTATTGTATATTCTGGAGATTCTGGAACACCAATAGCAGATCCATTAAAAACATGAACAGTATTACCCTCTGATTCAACAACATGATACTTATCATAAATTATATTGTATTTATCATCTGTAGGAAAAATATCCAGTAGTTCTGGCGGATAACTTTTTAGCTCTATGTTGAAGTTTCTGATTAAGTCTCCTAACGTATGAGCATCTTTTGATGCATTTTCTTCTTTTATTATTTTTTTAAAGGACATGATTATATAATTTCTTAAATTAGATTTAATAATCTTTTTTTTTATGAATCATATGAAAGAGTGAAATAGTTATGGACATAATTGTTGAATTTTATCAAATTTTTTTAAATGATTGGTTCTTTCCAACTTACTAATTAATAAATTAATAAATAAAAATAAATATAATTTCATGAAGAAATGTGAAATTTTTAGTATGTGGGGTGGTCCTAATTGTCCCATTGAACCTACATTAGAATTAATTAGTCGAAAATGGGTAATAGCTATTATTAGGGATATGTTTGTCGGTAAAAAACATTTTAACGAATTTAAAGAAAATAAACCTAACTTAAATAATTCTGTACTTTCAGACACTCTTAAATTCATGGAAATAAATGGTTTAATAGAAAAAAAAGTATTTGATAAAACACGTAGAAATACTGAATATCATCTTACAGACAAATCTAAAAAATTAAATAAAATCATCTATGAAATGATACTTTATGGAGTTGACGTATTAGAATGTAATAAAGACAACTCTGATGAATTAGAAGAAAAAATGAAAAAGGATTATCATGATTTGCTGATGATTGATAATTAATCATCCCATTATAGAAAAATAGAAGTGAGTTGAGAATAATATGGTTGTTGATAAAGATTTATCAGAAAATATAGTTAATGAAGCTATAAAAAAAGGATATGAAAATTGCGGGATAATTTCAATAAACAAAATGGAAAAATATAATGAATATCTAGATGAAAGAATCAATAAAATACCTGAAAGTGCCATGGTGTATGGATTTTCAGATTTTTTCAAAAATATTAAAGAAGTATATCCATGGGCAAAATCCATTGTTATACTGACAAGTTGGCTAGGCAAATACAGATATCCTGAAAGCTTAAATGGCAGATATTCAAAGTCATTCATGTTAAGTGTTGACCCCATAAAGGAATGTGAAGAATATAAACAGAAAACAAACTTCGAAAAATGGATGGATACTGAGAATATTCAATTTGCCGGCAGAGAAAGAGAAGATTCTGTAGGACTAGTACCACTCCGTCATTCAGCAGTAATGGCAGGATTAGGTATTTATCGTAAAAATAATTTCTTTTATGGAGAAAAAGGTTCATATTACAAACTGGAAGGATATTTAATAGACAAGGAATGTGAATATATCCATGAAACAAATCTCATACCCTGCTCCCCATCATGCAATATTTGTAAAAATGCCTGTAAAACAGGTGCATTAGTAGATGATTATACAATGAATCCATTAATGTGTACATCATTTATAACAACCTTTGGTGGAGGTAATTTAACAGATGATATTACTGAAGATATGCTTGAAGAATGGATTTGTGGATGTGATGCATGTCAAGATGCCTGTCCACACAATAGACATGACTGGAGTACCGGCAAAGAATTTTATGGATTAGAAGAATTAGTTCCATTACTGGAACCGGAAAATCTTATCAACGCCAGTGATGAAGAATTAATAGAAAAAATTATTCCAAAAACTGATTTTCATATCCCTCCAGAACAAGTAGAACTACTACGTAAAAATGCTAAAAGAGCCGTAGAATTCAGAAAAAATCAAAAGTATAAACCATAAAAAAAATAATATTTCATAAAAAAAAAATTTATTGCAGGTGAAAAAAATATGCACATACATGGAAAGATAGTTAAACCACCTATGATAAAAAATGCTGAAATTCTTGAAATATCCTATGGATGTTCATACGGAAAATGCAGATACTGCATGTTTTACAAAGACATAGATTATGGCATATCAAAACTGGAAGATATTGAAGAAGATCTTAAAGAAATCAAAGAAAAAAATCCAAAAGTTGATAAACTATTTCTTCTAGGTGGAGAACCATTCAGTCTACCAGTCAAAAAATTAAACCCAATACTGGATTTAATAAACAGGTATCTTCCAGGCATAGAACTTATAATGTATGCCAGCGTAAACAGTATGAAAAATAAAACAGTAGATGAACTGGTGGAACTTAAAAATAAGGGAATTGTTGATCTTGTAATAGGCCTAGAATCAGGTGATGATGAAGTACTTAAAATAATAAACAAAGGATACGACAGTAAACAAGCAACAAAATCCTTGAAAAAACTTAACGAAGCCGGAATAAACTACAGTATAATCTATATTGCAGGTCTTGCAGGACATGGCAAAGACAAATGGAGCAGAAATGCATTAAACACTGCCAAACTAATTAATAAAATTCATCCCACAAGCCTATGTTTAACACTGCTATATTTAAATAAAGGCATACCCTTATACGATGAAGACTTAAAAAATGGAGACTTTATAGAAGCATCAATGCTCGAAATATTAAACGAATATAAATTACTCCTTGAAAACATTAACATCCCCCTACACATATTTAACGATGAAGCAACTACTCTGATGTCATTTAAAGCTGATTATCCCGAAGAAAAGAATAATGCTATTAAATTCTTTGATGAAAAAATAAAATCTTTCACACCCGAAGATGAAAGTTTATATAATTTATATAGAACTCCAATCTAAAAATATTTAATTGAAAAATTAGAGGACATAGAAAACCTCTCAAAGAAGATACAATACAGAACCGAGTATTGGACAAAACTTTCTGATGACTTAGTTTTATTGATACTTTCTTTTTTGTTCTTTTTTAGTTAAATGGGGCTTTTTTTGTAAAATTGTTTATTTTTGTTTTTAGGTTGATTGGGGTTTGTTTTGGGCTTTTTTGGTGTGGTTTTTTATTTTTTCTGAAAAATGCTTAACAATGTTAATTTTATTAATGGTTTATTTTTAGTCCAGAATAAACCAGCATTGATTTGTTCTAAAAGGGGGTTTGTTATTTTATGTTTTTTATTCAGGGTATTGTTTTGTATTCTTTGATTTTTTCTTTTTTGAATGTTTGATATTCGTTATTTTCATCTAAATCTATGTGTATTATTTTGAATATTCTGTTTAAGTTGTATGCTATGCTGTATAGGTTTATTATGTTTTCTACGTTTTGTTTGTTTATGAATGGTAGTTGGTTGATGTGGTATTGTTGTTTGAGTGTTCCGAAGGGTGCTTCTACTGTTTTTCCTCTTTTTTGATATTCTTCTTTTCCTTCTTTTGTTTCTAGTTTGTATTTCATTTGTTGTGAGTATTCTGATCCGTATTCTGTTATTTGTCTGTGTACGTGGCTGTCTGTGAAGCATAATTTTTTGTAAGGGCACATATAACAAGCTTCTGGATTGTTGTATATTCTTTTTATTTCATAAGGGTCTGTGTCTTCTTTTTTAGCATTATTTTTTACTATGTATTTGTATTTAAAGAATAATAATTCATTGTTGAAACATAAGAATACATTGGTTCCTTCTATTTCTATCATGTTGTCTTTATGGAATGGATTAGGGTTGTATTTCTTTTTATTTTCTTTTGCTTGTTTTCGATTGACAATATATCCGTCTAATTCGTATTTTTCCAGTATGCTCATACTTATTTCGTTGTGATATCCTGTATCTGCACTAATTTTATTAAGTGGTACTGGACTGTTGTTTATGGCTTTTACTAGTGTTGGAGGTAGTTGATAATGGTCAGTTGCTTTATTGGAAACATGTACAGCTAGTATTAGCTTACTGGTGTAGTCTACTGCTGATTGTAGGTTGTATGATAATTCTTTTTTTCCTTTTTTGTTTAACATCCAACGAGCTTCAGTATCATAAAGGGGACATGTTTTTTGTCCTGATTTTCTTAATTCCTCTTTTATATGATATAAAAAGTCAATTTTTTGATCTAACTTCATTTTATCTTCTAACAAATCACGTGCAGGTTTTTTTAATTTTTTAATTAACTCTTGATCATAATTATCATTTTCTAATATCTTTAATAAACGATTAACATCACTTTTACGAATAACATTATAACTACTATTATATGCCTTAATAATTGTTCCATCAATAGCTACATGGTCAAAATCCGTTAAATTTAAATCCAAAGCTAACTGTAATGTCTTAGATAATATAACTTTATAATAACAACCTAAAAGTTTACGATAACGACTAATACTACGACTAGAAGGCATTAAACCATCCATTATAATCATATAAGGAATATTAGTAACACAATTAGACTCAATAAGTACTGGAGAAAAAATTTTCTTACAATATGAATATAAAATCAAACATAACATCCTTTCAATCGGATAACGAGGTCTACCCGTGCCTTTTTGAACAAAATCAGCACAAATCTCATCACAATAATTTTCAACAAAAAACATGATAAAAAACAGCAAATCATCATCCAAAACTGAATTGATATATTTATTATTACGAATAAACTTACTCCTTTCCAAAAAAATCTTTGAAATCATAACAAAACACCACACATCAATAAATTATAATATAACCTATAATTCATTTATAAATTTAATAATACATTTCTATTTAAACTCTAAATTACTTATAACTTATAACTAATAAGTTATATTCAATAATAAGTAATTATAATAAATTATAATTAAAATAATATATAAAAGTAATGGAAAATAAGAAAAATAAATGATAAAAATAACGAAAAAATAATAATATTAAATAGTAAAAAAGTAATACATAATTAGAAAGAGAACATACAACTAAAAAATACAAAAATAGAGCAAAAATATAAAAAATATTATAAAAATAAGCGATTTAAAAGTTTTGTCCAATACTCAAATTTTTGAATGATAAATTTATGTATAATTTACAAAATTTTAGTAATCAAGTGAATTATTCTGTTAAAGAAATTATAAATGACAATAAAGATGAAATATTGGATGTATTTTATAACATGTTTTCCGATGAAGTAGCATTTACATATGAAGATACAATCGAATACTTAGCAAATCAAGTTTCTGAAGATAACTTTTATAAAAAATTTGATAATGCTCTAGAAAATATTTCGAATAATCCACGAAATGAAAATTTTGGAATTGAAACTGCTGAAGGTAATAGAGAACCATTATTTGAACCTATAACAGGAAAAGTTGAATTATCTGGAAGAAATAATTTTGCTAAAAGTATTATAGGAATTATTGGCCAAGATAAATTTGATTTTAGTGACGTATTTGAAGAAAATTTTGATTTTTATAGTAGAATATTCGAATATCTTATTAATGATTATAATGTAGCTAGTGGAACATATGCAGAATATTTTACACCCCAAGCTATTTCAAAAATAATTGCAAAAATATTAGTTAACATGAGCCCCATTGAAGATACTTCATATGATATATATGACCCTAGTGCAGGTTCTGGTTCATTAATTTTGCATTTAGCAAACGAATTAGGAGAAGGTAGTTTTGGTAAAAAAGCTCAAGTTTTTACACAAGACATTTCTGCAAAATCATCCCGCTTTTTAAGAATAAATATGTTACTTAATGGTTTAACAGAATCATTAGATCATATTATCAAAGGAGATACTCTGCTTTCTCCGGCACATTATAAAGAAGAAAATGATCCCTCATCAGGAATAAAACAATTTGATTATATTACTAGTAATCCTCCATTCAAAATGGATTTCAGTTCAACAAGAAATACAATTGAAGAAAAATGGTTAGAATCTGAAGAACATGATGGAATTAAAAGATATTTTGCTGGTATTCCAAATATACCTAATAAAAAAAAGGAATCTATGGGAATATATTTATGTTTTGTACAGCATATTCTTTGGTCATTAAAATCAAATGGAAAAGCAGCCATTGTAGTACCTACAGGATTTATAACTGCTAATGGAATCCCTTTAAAAATAAAAAAAGAAATTATAAAAAACAAATGGTTAAAAGGTGTAATCTCTATGCCACCAAACATATTTGCTAATACTGGAACAAATGTATCGGTTTTATTCATCGATAAAACCAACTCAAAGGGAGATATAATTCTTATTGATGCTTCAACTTTAGGTGAAAAAACAAAAATTAATGGAATACAAAAAACAATCTTAAATAAAAAAGAGATAAAATTAATAGAAGATGCATTCCTCAAACAAGAAGAAATTAATGAATTCAGTGTTAAAGTAAATTACGACGATATTATATCAAAAAATTATTCGTTTTCGGCCGCCCAATATTTTGATATAAAAATGGAATATAAAGAAAGAACTGAAATGGAAATAGTTAATGAATTAAATGATAATGAAAAATTACTTTATTCTGATTTTAATGAGACAATTATGACATTAAAAAATAAATACGCATTTAAAATTGTTAAAAAATTGTTTGATTACTGGTTTTTACAATTTGATTTCCCCAATAATAATAATAAACCATATAAAACATCAGGGGGAGATATGAAACTTGATAATAAATTAAATATTGAAATTCCATCAGATTGGTCTGTTGATAGTCTTGATAAAATTGCAAAATACGTAAATGGATTAGCTTGTCAAAAATATAGGCCTATAAACAATAAAGACAAATTACCTGTAATTAAAATTACTGAAATGCATGATGGAATAACTGAAAAAACAGAATTTGTTCGTAATGATATTGATTCAAAACATATAATCACTGAAGGAGATATATTGTTTTCATGGTCTGCTACTTTAGAAACTATGATATGGCATGGTCAAAAATGTGGGTTAAACCAACATATTTTTAAAGTTATACCCAAAGGTTATGGTAAATTTTATGTTTATATGCAATTATCATCATATATAATTAATTTTATTAAAATGGCAGAATCAAGAAAAACGACGATGGGACATATTACTAAAGATCATTTACTACAAAGCAGAATACCATTACCTCCTAAAGAACTTACATTACTATTTGATGAGGTTGTAAATAAAATGCTAGAAAAATTATTAATTAAAGAAAATTTAAAGATATTAGAAATTGAAAAAAAAGAAATTATAAAAGGTAACCTATAATTTTCATATTTTTAAAATTTTATTAATTACACATAAAAGAAGAAGGAATATCTTTTTCATTTTTTTCCTTAGACTATTGAATAAAACTAAGGATTTTTTTCAAGTTTGTACTTCATTATACAGTTGTATAACGAAGAAAAACATAACATAAAAAATAATATCAAAAGAAAAAAAAATCATCAAAAATAATACATAACTAACATATTCTCTTAATATTTTAGCCCTAAAAAAATTTTATTAAATAACAGAACTAAAATCCCCATCATTCACACAATAACCTACAAGTCTATTCACCAAACCAGTATGTTTATTAATTTCCACACCTTCCAATAAGTAATAATACTGTTCCAACACGAAAATGCATAATATGATATTGAAAGTTTATACTTAACCGATTCAAAAACCAATTAACTAGTTCCATAATTAATCCATAACAATTTTAACAATAAATCAGATTCATCAAAGAATAATCCCTTCCTTTTTAATATTTTTAAAAAACGTGAAATCTTTAATTTCTTCTAACTTTTTTTCAGACATAATATGAGCTGAAACAAATTCTTCTTTATCTAAAACAATTTTAAAAACTTCATCCGAAACTATAGGTTCAATGATATCCTTAAAATCAGATACAATTAAAATATCAATATCTGAATCTTCAGTATCATCACCACGAGCAACAGACCCAAAAAGAATAAGTTTAAAATATTTTTTTCTTGAATTGTTTATAAACACCCATATCACCTTATTAAAAAATTACCCTCAACATTAAAATATAAAAAAAATATTCATATCAAAAAACATGTTCTAAAACACTTAAAAATAAAAATAAACAACCAAAATGCCCCCCCCTTTATGATTAAAGAAAAACAACAAACCACTAAAATAAAAAAAGAAACAACTTAAACCATACAAAATAAAACCAACAAAGAAGAATTTAAAAACAGTATAACAACCACAAACTTATTAATAACCAAAAATAAACAATTAAACATATTCAAAACAGATTTAAAAACTATCTAACAACTTTGAATATTATATAAAATAAAATTGAATAAAAAAAAGTGAATTATTATGAAGAGTAAAATGAAATACTTCATAGTACTAATAACACTACTATTTCTAACAATAAGTGTTGCAAGTGCTAGTGACAACACAACAACACACACAAATACAGACACACTAGAACAAACAACACACACACTAGAAAAAGTAGCGACAAGTACAGAAGCCAAAAAAATAGAAAAACAAGATAATAATAATAATAAAAGCATAAAAACAGACACAGAAAATGTAAATTATTATGTATCAGATTCAGAAGGATCAGATAATAATACAGGTGCACAAGACAGTCCTTTCAAAACAATACAAACAGCACTCGATAATACCAAAGTAGGTAAAACAAACAACATATACATCAAAAATGGAATCTATCACGGACTTGGAAACACCAACTTAACCATTGATGGTTCAAAAACAATAAACTTCATTGGTGAAAACAAAGACGACACAGTATTCTACGGAAATGCCAGTTATGACATAAACGAAACAGAATACTACTGGGGATCAAGTAAAAACTGGTACTACTATGAAAATGAAACAGGAAACTGGTTCATGAACATAACCAAAGGACTTGGAAAAATAACCCTAAACAATTTAACAATCAGCCACATGTACTCAATAGGAGCAGGACCAGGACAATACCATAGAGGAGACTCAATCAGCCTATACCCTATTGCAAACGTTGACAACTATGGAACACTAGAAGTAAACAACGTACTATTCGACCAAAACTATGGAGGAGTAGGAAGTGCAATAAGAAACAACGAGAAAGCAACACTCACAGTAAGCAACAGTGAATTCTCAAAAAACCAGAAAAGTAGTTCATCAGGAAACATGGGAATAATATTTAACAAAGGAACAACCACAATAACAAACTCCAACTTCCACGACAACTACGCAAGATGGGGAACCATACTAAACAACAACAAACTAACCATAACAAACTCCATCCTACAAAACAATATAGGATACGATGGTGGAAGTACCTACAAATATGGTGCAGGAATAGCATACAACACCGCAGGATCAGATTTCTTCTCCAATGACACATCAATAAAAAATATTGAAACAAACATTTTCAACAACACCTTTATCAACTGTGACCAAACATCAATATATGGACATGATGGAGACGTAACCATCATTGGAAACACATTCAAAGACACAACAGGAATCAGAATCGGAAAAAAATATCCATTAACAGAATCCAATAAAACAGTAACAATAGAAAACAACACATTTGACAGCATAAAAGGATCCACGATTGACACAGATTTAGGAAACTCCGACCCAAAATACTTCACAATAGACTTATACGATTTTAATAACAACATAAACGTACTAAATAACCAAATCACCAACACTAACGGAACTATCATATCAACATACAGTGGAAACATAATAAACAACACAATAAAATCAATAGGAAACAGTACATCAATAAAAATATCCGGAAAAAATGAAAATACAAAAACAGTCACAGGAAACCTATTATACAGTCCAATCAATATTGACACAAGCAACACAATAATATCAGACAACAAAGTTATCACCACAGACGAATATGCAATAATAGCAAACACTACAAACGCAAAAAATAACAATATAACCAACAACTATCTACTATCACATTATGCAGGAAATAATGCAGTGAAAACAAACACACAAAACCGTGTAGAAAACAACTTACCTGATGAGAACGATGAAAACATATACGTAAATCCTGATGAAACAGAAGCAAAAGAAGGAACACTAGCAAACCCAACAACACTAAAAGACGCACTAACAAAAATAAACAACAACAAATCAATAATAATACTACAAGGATCAAACAACAAATACAACATCAACGAAACAATAGACATAACAAACGGTAACGTAAAAGAAGAAACAACAACATTCAATATTGAATCCCTAACAGAAGTAGAATTCACAACAAACACCACAATGTTCAACATAGGCCCAGAATACAACGTAACAATATCCAATATAATAATACAAAACCAAACAATCACCACAAACATGATCCAGAACAAAGGAAACTTAACACTAAAAGATGTGACAATAAAACAAGTAATAGTAAATATAATGACTGGATTAATAACCAATGACGGAACATTAAACTTCATAAACTCAACAATAGACAGCAACCGCATGCCTCAAAGCCAAAATTTCATAACAAACACAAAAACAGTAAACATACTAGAAAACAACTTAATCTACAATAACTACATGAGTGAAGGATCATTAATTAAAAATAATAATAACAATGCAGAAGTAAATATAATAGGAAACAATAGACTAGAAAAAGGTACAACAAATAGAGGAAATCTTATAGCACTTGGTGGTAATGTAAACATAATAGGAAACAACACATTCACAGATACATTGGGAAGTTATTTAAACAATCAAAACTTAAAAATTGATGGAGCAAACAAAATCACCAACATTAGAACAGTAAATAATTTTGTTTTAATGTATGCCACTAATTTAACTATTAATGGAGAAAATATATTTGAAAACTGTAATTTAATGCAATCAGTTCTGTTATCTGGACAAAATTTCATAATTAATGGTTCAAACGTTTTCAATAACTCAGATAAGTTTGCTTCTTCATCAAATAATGGAATTATTAATGGAAGCAACATATTTAATAATGTTACCACAACTACATTAATGACAGTAGGCTCTGCATCACAAAGCAATACTTTATTAATAAATGGATCAAATACTTTCACAAATAATATCAACACCAGACAATCAACATTCATAACTATTGCGGGTTATCTTCAAATAACAGGAAATAATGTATTTGAAAATAATAGTATGGGAACATTAATAGATCACAGAAATGGGGCAGTTGATGGAACAGATAATTTAAGAATGAATATTACAGGAACGCAATTCATAAATAACAATATCTCATTAAACGGTATATTTTACTTATATGGTAGTAGTAGAGAAGGTAATTCTTCAATATCCGAAAATTATTTCATAAATAACAACTTTACCGAGGATGCATCATTAGTAAATATTTACCATAGAATAACTGGTACCGGTAAATTATGTACATATAATCTTACATTCGAAAACAATCTTATTGATGGTATTATTGCAGAAAATGGTGGTGCAATCAGTATCAACGAATATGAAGGCGTTCCAAGTGAACTATCAATTATAAACAACACTTTCAAAAATATTAAATCAGAAAATGAAACAATAAACCTACCTAAACTAGAAGGAACCACAATAGAAAACAACACATACACCAATTGTACCATAGGATTAACTGACTTTAAACTTGAATCAGAACTAGATGGACAGACACTTGTACAGAATACTCTTATTCCATTAAATATTAGTGCAGGATTATTACACCCTGAATACTATGATAACAACATAATGGAAAACCTCACCTATGAAATCTATGTAAACAATAACCTTAAACAAGAAACACAAGAAGAAAACACTAACATCACCGAAGGATACATAGCAGAAACTGATGGTGTATTAAATATCTATGCTAAAATGAACAAGATGAGCAACCAGACAAACAACATTACAGTAACAATCATAAAACCATTAGATACCGAGATAATTGTAACAGTTCCAGATGAAAACACAGTTAACAAAACAACACCAATGACAATAATGTTATTTGATGAAGAAGGAAACCTAATCAGAAACACAACAATCAACATGACAATAAACAATAAAACAGAGGAAGTTGCACTTGTAAATGGTGCAATCGTATACGATTTCACACCCGTAACTGTTGGTAACACTACCATTAAATTCGTATTTGCTGGTAATGATACACTCAACCCAACAGAAACAGAAGCTATAATCAATGTTGTAGCAGATAAGGATAAAATCATTGAAGACTTAAACAAAAACTTAACCGAAACAACAGAAAAACTAGAAAACACAACACAAAAAGCAGAAAACCTTGAAAAACAGTTAAAAGATGCAAATAGAACAATAGATAATCAAAAAGCAACACTAGACAACCTTAATAAAACACTCACACAAACACAAAAAGACCTACAAAACGCAAACAAGAAAATAACAGAACAAAACCAGACAATAAACAACCTCAACAAACAACTAACAGACGCAAACAACAAAATCAACACCCTCAACAAATCAAACAATGATTTAAACAATAAATTAGCAGATGCCAACAAGAAAATAGATACACTCACAAAACAAAACGCTGAGTTGGAAAAACAGTTAGCAGACCTAAACCAAAAAGTTGATGCACTAACAAAAACAGTTGATAATCTCAACAAGACAGTAGCAGCACGTGACAATACTATCAAAGAACTAACCACAAAAGTAGCAACCAAAATAACAGTTACTAAAATAAACACAACCACAGTTGGTAGCACAGTAACAGTGACTGGTAAAGTAACAGATAAGAATGGTAAAGCATTAAATAACATGCCTGTAAGTATTAAGATAAACACTGGCACAACCAAAGTAGTAACTAATGCTAATGGAGTATACAAGTACACTACAAGTGCATGGAGTGTAGGTACTAGTAATGTAACAGTATCTACAATTGCTAATGACAAATACACCAGTAGCAGTGCTAAGACTACCTTTAAAGTAAATAAAGCTAAACCTGTGCTTAAAATTAACAGTATCAGTGCTGTTAAATATAAAGACAAAGTAACAGTTACCGGTTCACTCATGGACAACAATAACAAAGCAATAAACGGAGCTCAAATAACACTTAAAATTAACAGTAAATCTGTGAAAGTTAAAACTGGTAAGGATGGATCATTCACATACACCACCAGAGCAACAAGTATGGGAACCAACAATGTAACCGCAACATATAACGGTAACACCAAGTACACTAAACTAACTGGTAAAACTACTTTCAAGGTTAATAAACAAAACCTCATATTAACAGTTGATAGAGTTGCAAGTGGACTTAAATACAAAGACCCATTAGTTGTTGGTGGAAGACTAGTAGACGGTAATGGTAAAGCAGTAGCCAATACTCAGGTAAGCTTAAAATTCAATGGTAAAACATACAAAGCAAAAACAGATAAAAACGGTTACTATAAAGTAACAACACGTGCAACCACTATGGATAAAAACAACCTAACAGTAACATACGCTGGTAACAAATATTATAATAAGGCAACTGCTAAGACAACATTCACTGTAGCTAAACAGGACATAGTTATAACATTCAATACTGTAAAATATAGTAATGGTAAAGTTACTATTAGTGGTACTTTCACA
>JAFRKG010000073.1 GCA_017431845.1 Methanosphaera sp.
ACAAAATGAAAATTATATGTAAGTAATTGATTTATTAAACAGGAATTTTTAACTCCAAAAAATTAATTATAAAAAAATAAAAGTAATTTTGGTGGGGTGGAGAGTTATGGATATAATAATGAATCTTCAATTCCATATCCCTTATATTTTTGAGCAATCTTATTAACAGTACCATCAGAATACATTTCATCTAATGTTTTCTGAACTTGATTTTTAAGGTCATCATTTCCCTTTTTAAATGCAATACCATACTGTTCAAAAGCTATAGGTTCATCCAATATCTTAAATTTATCGGCGCCTTTTTCTTTAATATGATATTTTGCAAGAGGAACATCTACTATTATTGCATCACAAACACCAGATTCCAGATCCATAAATCCAGTATTATATTCTTTAATCTTATTTAAAGATTTAAAACTATTCATCAAGCTTCGTTTCTCTTTTTCAAGAACATTCAATGATGAATGACCTTCCTGAATTTCTACATCTTTATCTTTTAAATCTTTATGTGATGAAATATTTGAGTCAGCCTTAACAACTACAACTTGAGTATTGTTGAAATATGCTTTGGACCAGGTATATTCATCTTCCCTGCCATTAATTGTAAATTCACTCCAAATACAATCCATCATTCCAGAATTTAGTTCAGTATCTTTAGTACCCCAATTAGTTATAGGTTGTGGAATAAAAGTCCAATTGTTACGTTTACAAACTTCTTTAGCTAGTTCAATATCAAAACCAGTGTATTCTCCGTTATCAGCTTGATATCCGAAAGGAGGAAACTCTGAATTAAAACCAACTACAAATGATTTTTTAGAATCTAATGAATTAGAATCTTCTGCACAGACACTATTAGTAATTGATAATACAAATAATGAAATGATTAGTAATGTAAATAATTTCCTGAAAATTATAATTCCTCCATTACCTGTTTAATAAATATTTTTTAATTATTAAGTTATATATGTAATGGATTTTATTGTAAAAAAGGTTAAGGGTATTGAAAACATTAGTTTTCTGATGAGGAAGGGGTGGAGGTGATGATGTCTGAAGGATTTGGTATAATCTCTTTAATTCTGTCCATTTTATTTTTTTTCAATTCTTTGATGAATTGTTCTTTTTTAGGACCGATTAATGCATATTCAAGAACTTCTGCAAGGGTGTTGACTGGTATGATTTCTATCTTGTCCTGGTATCTTTTCTCTATTAAAACATCATCCTTGTTTGATGCAGGTATAAGTACTCTTTTCATACCAGATTCGGCTGCGGCTTCTATTTTGTAGGTTACTCCACCTACTGGCAATACATTACCTCTTACGCTTAATGAACCTGTTAATGCTAATGTTTGATCAATAGGTATGTCTTCGATAGCTGATATGATTGCTGTTGCCATGGATACACTTGCACTGTCTCCTTCGACTCCATCATATGATTGTACAAATTGTATGTGGATATCGTAATTGGATATGTCTTTTCCAATGCTTTTCTTAATAATTGCTCCTACATTTTGCACTGCTTCTTTTGCTATGTCTCCTAGTTTTCCGGCTGCAATTATTTTACCTTCTTCTTTACTTTGTGATGGTGCTGCTTCTGCTGCAATGGGTAGTACGATACCGCTTGAGTTACCTATTACTGCTAATCCGTTGATGCATCCGATTGCTGATCCTTGGTTGTTAAATACGCTGTATTCTTTTCTTTGTACAATGTATCTGTCGGCTATTTGTTGTTCTAGTGTTCTGGATTGTTTTTTAGCTTCGTATACGTGTTCTATTGTTACTTCTGTTGCTCCTTCTTCTACTGCTACGTCTCCTGCTGCACGAACTAGTCCGCCCAGGTCTCTTAGTTTAAGGGTTAATGAGTCTTTTTTTCCTGCTCTTCTTTGTGCTTCTTTAATTACTTCTGCTACTGCTTCTTTGTTGAAGTGTGGTATTCTTCCATCATTTTTTACTTCTTGTGCTACGAATTGTCCTAGTTTTTGACGGTTTTCTGGTGTGTCTTTCATGGTGTCTTTCATGAATACTTCGTAACCGTATCCTCTTATTCTTGATCTTAATGCTATGTGCATGTCTTTTAGTACTTCTAGGTTTCCTGCTGCTACTAATACGAAGTCACATGGTACTGCTTCTGTTCTTACCATTGCTCCACTACTGTTATCACTTTGTCCTGTTATTTGGAATTTGTGTTCTTGTAGTGCGGTTAGTAGTTGTTGTTGTGTTTTCATGTTCATTGTACCGATTTCGTCAACGTATAGTACTCCCTTGTTTGCTTTGTGTATCATACCACTTTCTACTCTTTCGTGTGCTGGAGTTCCAAGTCCTCCTGATTGGTATGGGTCGTGTCTTACGTCACCTAGTAATGCTCCTGCGTGTGCTCCTGTTGCATCTACGAATGGTGCTACTTTTTTTGCGTCACTGTTTACTAGGAGTTTTGGTGCGGCTTGGTTGTTTTTTGGTTTTATCTGGTATAATGCGAAGAATACGATTCCTACTGCTATGATTGCTTCTAGGAATTGGCCGGTTATGAAACCTATTGCCATTATTAATCCTATGATTGCTACTGTTAGGATGTTTTTTCTTTCTTCTTGACTTTTAACATTTTTTTTGCTGTTTTCTATTATTTTTGCTCCTTGTCCTGCTGGCATTACTCCTACTAGTGGGTTGTTTGGGTCTTCTAGGTTTGGGTATATTAGTATGTCTTGTAGTTCTTCTGGTGGTAGTAGTTCTGCCATTGCTTTTGCAATCATTGATTTACCGATTCCTGGTTCTCCTATGAGGAGTACGTTTCTTCTTTGTTTTGCTGCTTTTTTGATTTTTTCTACTGCTTCTTCTTGTCCTATTATCTGGTCTATTAGCATTGGTGGTATGTCTATGTCTTTTGTGTCTATGTAGTCATTTGGGTCTATTTCTGGTAGTGTTTCGTTTTCGGTGGTGTTGCTGGTTATTTCTTCGTTTGAGGGTTCATTGTTTTCTTCGTTTACTTCGATTATGTCTTCTGTTTCAGGTACTATTACTTCATCATCGATTATGTCTTCTTTATTTATTCCTTCCTCGTTTATATTTCTTATACAAATCCCTCCTTTTTATTTGATGATTGATATTATTATTGTTATTTGTTGATTTTTTCTATTCATATTAATTTTATAATTTATGTATATTATATCTATTTGTTATCATATTAATTTAAGTTACCAAAAGTATTTAAAATCTTTCATATTAAACCCCGACACAACATTAAACAGAAGTCAAAAATTAATATCAAAACTAGTTTAAAATACATAAAGTTTTTAACAATATAATATACAAATATATTGATAACTATCGTAACTAACAAACCAGGTGAAAACAAATATGAAGTACATAATGTTTCAAGGAACATCATCAAATGCAGGAAAAACATTAACAGTAGCTGCATTATGTAATATATTATCACGGAGAGGATACAGAGTAACTCCATTCAAATCACAAAACATGTCTCTAAACTCATACACAACTAAAGACAATAAAGAAATGTCAATAGCACAAGTAATGCAAGCAGAAGCAGCTGGAATAGAACCAGATTGTAACATGAATCCAATCCTACTAAAACCAAAAGGCGAATTCTTATCCCAAGTCATAGTTCAAGGAAAACCAGCAGGAGATATGAGATTCGATGACTACCAAAACAATTTCAGAGACGAAGCAATCACAGCAGTAAAAGATTCATTAAATCAACTAAAAGATGACTATGACATAGTAATACTAGAAGGCGCAGGATCACCAGCAGAAATAAACATGTACGACAAAGATATTGCAAACATGTTCATGGCAAGATTAACAGACGCTGACGTAATACTTGTTGCAGATATAGACCAGGGAGGAGTATTTGCATCAATCGTAGGAACATACTACTTATTACCCGAAGAAGATAGAAACAGAAT
The DNA here is from genome assembly GCA_017431845.1 of Methanosphaera sp. Taxonomy (GTDB): domain Archaea; phylum Methanobacteriota; class Methanobacteria; order Methanobacteriales; family Methanobacteriaceae; genus Methanosphaera. Next base: position 3,917 of record JAFRKG010000073.1, read on the forward strand.
CAAAGGAGTAATAATAAACAAATTCAGAGGAGTAGCAAGTGTTCTTGACTCAGGAATAGAAAAAGTGGAAGAAATCACAGGAATACCAATAATAGGTATCATGCCCTTTGATGAAACACTAAACTTACCAGAAGAAGATTCAGCATCACTAACAACACACCAATTCAGTGAAAACGAAAAAATTACAATAGGAACATTAAGACTTCCAAAAATATCTAACTTCACAGACATAGACCCACTAGATTACGAACCAGATGTAGGTATAAAATTAGTAAGCATATACGATGACTTTGAAGGATTAGATGCACTAGTAATACCAGGAACACGTAACACAGTAGATGATATTGAAGAACTAAAAAAATCAGGAGCATTTGACAAAATCAAGGAATTATCCAAGAAAATACCAATATTCGGTATATGTGGTGGTTACCAAATGTTATCCACCAAAATACTTGATCCTAACTGCATAGAATCAGATCATGGTACAGTGGAAGGTCTTGGATTAATAGACATGCAAACAAAATTTGGAGAAATAGAAAAAGTAGTAAAACAGAGTGAAGCAACAGTAATTGAAGATAGTGAAATAGGATTTAAAAAAGACACTACAGTAACAGGGTATGAATTACACGAAGCTATAACAATCCTTGGAGAAAATACTAAACCATTCCTAAAACTAAGCAAAGGTCATGGAAACAATCCTGACTGTGAATATGATGGTGCTATTCAGGGAAATATTTGTGGAACCTACTTCCATGGAATATTCCATAACTATGAATTTAGAAGAAACTTCACAGACTACCTTAGAGTACAAAAAGGATTGGAACCATTAGGATTAACCGGTGACACATTCAAGGAATCCAAACGAGTAAATTATAATCAATTAGGTGATTTATTCACACAAAATGTTGACATGTCTTTCTTTGACAAATTATTAGAGGATTTAGATTAAATCTCTTTAATAACCTTAGCAAACTCTTTTAAGGTACTTGTCTGATAAACTTTTGCACCTGCTTCTTCGTAGTCTCGAACACAACTGGTAGGTGTGTTCCACCTAACTTTTTTTTCAGGATTTAATATCATAACTTTTCTTGACTTTACAACAATTTGATGCAAGATTGTAGCACTTTCCAGGATTCCATTCTTTCTTTGACCAGTCCAGTCACGGCAGTCTGTTAAAAGAATCACATCAGTGTTACGATTAAGATCTGATTTCTTTAGAAAATCAGTGAAAGCTTTTGTCATATCTGAATGTCCTCTTGGCCTAAGACCTAGGGATTGAAGTCCCACGTTTACTTGGAAGGAATTTCTATATTCAACATCCAGTGCATGGGTTATGTCAACGATTCTATGATCAAATGCGTCAACCGTAATTTTATCAAATGATTCATGGCATCCTGTTAGTAATGAGAAGAACCATGTTGTAGCCCATTCGCATGATCCACTAATGTCACATAGGAAGAGATGTTTTGATTTTTTTAATGGTGGCTTTTTATGGACTAAGTCTATTAGGTGTCCTCCAACTTTAAGATTTTTTCTTATGGTTTTTGGTATGTCTATTGTGTGTGATTTGTTCTTCTTTTTTCGTATTGATCTCTGGTTTGCTATTTTTTTACTGAATTCGTTGCATATTTCAAATACTCTGTAATCAATACTGTTTAGGGTTGAAAGTTCATCACTTAGTATGCTTTTGTCAACAACTTTTTTATGTACAAGCCGTCGTCGGATCATGGTTTCTCTGGTTGTGTCTTCTATTGGTTTGCTTTTATCAATTTTTTGGGGGGTTGCTTGTTCTTTTACTTCTATGTGTTCTTGGTCTGCGGGATTGTTTTTGGTGTTTCGATTAAAGATGAACACGTAATCAAATGAACGTTCATATTTAACAATATCTTCCTTATTTTTTACGTATACACTTTTTAGAGCTTCTTTAAGTTCTTTTAATGTGAATTTATTTTTGTAGTTGTTCCATATTTTGGAGGCCATTATTGTGCTTCTTATGCTAACGTTTACTCCTTGGTATCTTAGGTGGTAGGATAGTGTTAATATTTTTTCATTTGTCATTTTAATCTTAAAAATAGTTTTTTTTTCTATTATTCTGTTTCTTTTGTGAAGTAGTCATGTATTTCGTCTATGTATTCTTGTTTTACTAGTACTGCTATGCTGTCATCGTAGCCTATTTCAGTGTTTTCTGTTGGTATTATTACTTCTTTTCCTGAGTAGACTGTTACGATTTTGAATTTGTTACTGTTATTTTCGATTTCGTGTATTGGGGTGTATATTAGGTTGCTATTTTTTACTTCTAGTTCTATTATTTCAGCGTTTCCTTTACCCAGGTTTACTAATCGTTGTGTTCTTGGTCTTATTATTGTTCGTGCTATGTATCTCATTGCACTTTGTTCGGTGTTTACTGTTCTTATGTTTAGTTTTTTAAATATTTCGTTGTGTTGCATATTGTTTACTCTGGCAACAATTATTTTTACTCCGTGTTCTTTTGCGTATACTGAGGATAGTAAGTTTACTTCATCGTTTCCTGTTGCTGCTACAAAGAAGTCTGATTTAGGTACGTCTGCTTCTTCTAGTATTATTGTGTTTGTTCCGGATCCTTGTATTATGTAACAGTCTATTTCGTCTAGTTTTTGGCATGCTGTTTTGTCTTTTTCTATTATTGTGATGTCATGGTCTTCTGCCATTGATTTTGCTAAATTGAAACCTATACGTCCAGCACCAACTATTACACCTATCATATTTTTTAGACCTCGTATGTGGTTTATTATTATAATATTTTTTTTGGGTTTTGTTATGATTAAATTTTTTGGGTGGGGTATGTTTTTTTTCTTAAAATTAGTTTTTATTTTTTTTGGGTTTGTAATGCTGGTATATATATTATACCTAAAATTAGCTTGTAGTTTTTGTTTAATATGATGTAAGTTAGATTAAAAATTAGTGCGGCTGCCGGGATTTGAACCCGGGTCGTAGGCTTGGAAGGCCCAAGTCCTAGCCAGACTAGACTACAACCGCTTGTTATATGTTTCTTGTAATATTTGATGCAACGACCGGGATTCGAACCCGGGTCTCTACCGTGGCAGGGTAGGGTCTTAGCCATACTGGACTATCGCTGCATATGTTTGTGTACAAGTCACTATACAATAGTCTATCACATCTTATATATATACTTAATGGTTCAATATAAAATGAATAAATTTTTAATAAAATTAAAGCATTTTTTATAAAAAAATTATTTTTAATTAACATA
>JAFRKG010000074.1 GCA_017431845.1 Methanosphaera sp.
ATAGTAAATCCACAAAATTCTGTTGGAAAAGATGAAATATTTAGTGACATTATTCTATATTCCATCAATAATTAATAGAATTTATCTAAAAACGAATAACCTAACCTCTACAGGTTAGGGATGGAAAGAAACTTTAGTGAATTTTAACCAGAAATTAAAAAAATACACGCCTATGCTGATACAATAAATTGGTTGCTGTTAAATACCAAAACTATAAATATTCATTTAGACATATAATCTTGTATGGATAGGAGTTTGAATAGAAATCATCATTCAGTATACCTTTTAACATATCATCTAGTGTTGGTTACCAAATATCGCAGAAAAGTCATCACTCAAGAAATATTTGATGAACTCACAAACATTTTTGAAAAGATATCGTTAAAATATAGTATTGAATTACAAGAAGCTTATTGGGATAATGACCATATTCATATACTGTTTGAAGCCACTCCAACTACTTCTTTGGTTAAATTCATTAATTCCTATAAAAGTGCTAGTAGTAGGTTAATTAAGAAAGATTTTCCAGAAATAAGAGACAAGTTATGGAAATCTGTCTTTTGGAAAACAGGTTATTTTATCACTACGACTGGTGGTGCAAATATCGAAACTATACAAAAATATATACAACAACAGAGGATAAAATGAAAGTAATTAATAAAGGATTGAAACTTCGTATTTATCCATCCGAAGATATTGTTCCATTCATCCACCAGTATATTGGTAATGCTCGTTTTGTATGGAATAACATATTAAGTCGATATAAAGATGAGTATGAATCCTCTAAGAATATCCGCCCAACACTTTCTACATTCAACGCAATTCTCAAAGGGTTGAAAGAAGAATTTCTTTTTCTTAAGGAAGGTGAATCCACCAGTCTACAACAGGTAATTAGGGATTTAGTTCAAGCATTTAATAGTTTTTTCAGAGAAAACAATTCTTTTCCCAAATTCAAATCCAAAAAACATACTCGAAACTCATTTAGGTTACAAAATAATAACAACTCTATCAGAATAGACAAACATAAAATTAAACTGCCTAAACTTGGTTGGATAAAATTCAAAACAAGTAAAGAATATGAAGAGACAATATCAAATTCCAAAATTAACAATGCTACTGTTGAATTTAAAAATGGAAAATATTATGCTGTAGTTAATGTTGAAACAACACATAAATTATTATCTTATTCAAGTGGGGCTGTTGGTATTGATATGGGATTAAAAAAATTTGCAACTCTAAGTAATGGTCTGAAGATAGCCAATTTGGATGTTACTTATGAAGAGAAAATGATTCAAAAATACCAGAGAAGTCTCAGTAGAAAGAAGTATGGTAGCAATAACTACCGGAAAGAACTCAAAAAATACTGGAAATGGGTGGATAAGAAAAGCAACAAAACCAAAGATTATATTGACAAAACCACTCATAATATTGTTTCCGAGTATCAAACTATTTGTATGGAAACTCTTAACATTAAAGGGATGATGAAAAACAATAAATTATCTTCCAAATTACAAAGAATAAGTATCTACAAATTCATAGACACACTAAAATACAAGTCATCATGGAATGAAAGAAACTTCATACAAGTAGACAGATTTTACCCATCCAGTAAACTATGTAGTATGTGTGGTTACAAGTTTAACAATCTTTCTTTAGATATGAGAATATGGACTTGTCCTGATTGTAATACTACTCATGATAGGGATATTAATGCTGCTGTTAATATACTAAAAGAAGGTCTGAACATACTTTCAAAAGAATGTTAATTAAATACAATGAACCCATGGTGCGTGTGGGATAGCTTGGTATATTTAAGTTCATTGGAACTTATGACCCAAGAATCCCCTTCTTCTACAAGAAGGGGAGGTTCAAATGTATTACATGTGGATATTCAAAATGTGTTTGACATTTCCTTTATTTTTTGCTTAATTTGTTAACAA
>JAFRKG010000075.1 GCA_017431845.1 Methanosphaera sp.
CTAACAATAAATTAGTATGAGGAATAAAAATTGAAAATCAAGAAACGAAACTTCCTAAAAAACAAGAAAATTAAAGAAATCAAAAAAGAATTAGGAAACTATCAGGACATAATCCCCAAAAAATCACAAGTTGAACTGGTTAAAATAGAAGACTACCCTGATATTCTCCTGATAGACGGCGAACCATTACTAATGCAAATAGAAAACAAAACAATACCTACACTACATGCAGTAGTAAACGATGAAATAACAGAAAAATATGCTACAGTAGACATGGGAGCTATCAACTTTGTAATTAAAGGAGCCGATATCATGTCCCCAGGAATAGTGGATGCAGATAAGAGCATAACCCCTGGTGAAACAATAGTAATAATAGAAGAAAAACATCATAAACCATTAGCTATAGGAACTAGTTTAATTAGTGGCCCTGAAATGATAGAAAACAACAAGGGAAAAGCAATAGAAAACTTACACTATGTTGGAGATTTAATCTGGGAACTTAACATATGAGGACAAATAATGACCAACATTAAACTCAAATACTCATCAGGAAATGTATTATCAGATAAAATCCATGAAATCGGAATAATAGCACTTGGCTCCCACAGAGAAAATCATGGAAGTGCATTACCCATTGATACAGACTCAAAAATAGCGGCAAATGTAGCATTAAATGCGGCAACAAAAACGGGTGCAACATTCCTAGGAATATTCTATGCAGCAACAGAATATGATTATGTAAAACATGGAATACACCTGAAAAAAGATGAACTAATCACAACACAGATTATACCACAACTAATAAATGCAAAAAGAACACTTAACATTAAGAAGGTTATAATAGTAAATGGCCATGGAGGAAATAACCTCCTAATAGATGAAATAGATAATATTTCCCAAAAAACAGGGCTTGAAGTAATATTTAATAATTCCATTATAGAAAATGAGGGTCCTCATGCATGTACGGGAGAATTATCAATGGGAAAAGTTTTAGGAATAATAGATGAAACAAGACTAAAAGAACATGCTAATTTTGAAGAAAATCCAGAAGTAGGCATGGTAGGCCTTAAACTTGCAAGAGAAAATGAGCCAATAATTAACAGGGAAGCACAACTTGTTGAAAAAAACGGTTTTACTGTTGATGAAAAGTTTGGAGAAGAATTATTAGATAATGCTGAAAAAAATATAATAGAAACGATTAAACTCTTAATATAATCATTTTCCTTGTTCTATTTTTTTAATCAATTTTTTACACTCATTACTTGTTTTTTTATTATTGAATGCTATGCTTATTCTTGATATTGCTTCAAGCATTCGTATCACACTATCCAGCCAACTGAATATGTCACCAGGATAAATGTGAATATCATAGTTTGTCATGAAGTACCTGCTAATAGCATTAGGTCCCCATCCATTAAGTCTTTGCCTTATTATCCGATTAGACACATTCTTTTCTAAGCACCTGCAAAATGGTCTTTCCTTACATTCACATGTCATGAAGTCTATTTGGAATGTTATAAGCTTATCAGCAAATTGATCATCTAATTTTGACAGTATTTCACCAGATGTTATAATATCCCTTGTTGAATCAGAGAATAACCTTGAACTAACATTTGTCTTTAATGCACTTGTTAATCGACTGGCTAACCTATTACTGATATATGCACTATCAAATGGTTCAAGATGCTCCACTATTAATAATGGGTTTTGTTTTAAATGTTTTCTTATGTATTCTGCCTTATTCACGTCAAGGAAGGATACGGATGTTGCTCGCCCATACTTTGTTGGAAGATATATTGACTTTTTATCTCTGTGTTGCATTATCATTTTCTTATCAATTAATGTGTTGACAACATCCTCAAATACTATTGGTGTTTCAATTTTTTCATATTTCTTCTCTAATTTATCAATGTTTGTGTTACGTATTGCGGAGATATCTGCCAGTACCTGTTCTATTGTTTCGTCATCATCATATTCGACCAGTATGTTATCCACATCACTGTCAAGTAATTCTATGGCTTTCTGTTCTTCTGATTCGTTCTCGAATTCTTTTCCCAGTTCTGGTAGAAGGTATACTTTACCTATATCATGGTATGTTGGTCTTCCTGCACGTCCTAACATTTGTGAAAAATCATTATTGGTTAACCATTTGTTTCCCATACGTAGTGTTTCGAAGAGTACCTGTGATGCCGGGAAGTCCACTCCTGCTGCTAGTGCTGCTGTGGTTACTACTGTTGATATTTTCTGGTTTGCGAAGTCTTTCTCTATTTTTACTTTCTTGGAATAGGATAATCCTGCATGATATGCTGCTGTGCTTATTCCTTTCTTTTCTACTTGTTTTGCTATTGAATGTGTTTTTCTTCGTGAATTTGTGAATATTATTGTTTGTCCCCGGAATCCCTTGGATGATTTTGTATCAAATTCTTTGCGTGCTAGTTTACCTAGGAAATCTTTCTTTTCATATTCATTTTTTGTGAATATTAAGTGTCTTTCAAGTGGTACTGGTCTTTGTTTGTATTCTACTAGTTTCATATGAAAGTCGTTGGCTATTTGTTTTGAATTTTTGACTGTTGCTGATAATCCTATTAATTGTGTTTTAGGGAATATTGTTAGTAATCGGTTTACTAATCCGTTTAATCTTGGTCCTCTTTCTTCCTCGCCTAGCATGTGTATTTCATCTATTACTACTGTTCCAACTCCTTTGAGTTGATGATAGTTTCCTGAACGTAATAGGAAGTCAAGTCCTTCATATGTTGCTACTATGATATCAGCATTTTTTACTGATTTGTTTGCTATGGTTAATTCTCCTTTGGCTTTAACCCTGTTTGATCCTACTTTTATTGCAACATTTAATCCTAGTTGTCCGTATTGTTTCTTAAAGTCCCTGTATTTCTGGTTTGCCAGAGCTACTAATGGTGTGAGGTATATGAATTTCTGATGATTCATTGCCTTGGGTATTCCTGCCAGTTCTCCTACGAGTGTTTTTCCTGATGCTGTTGCTGATACTACCAGTAAGTTCTGGTTTTCCAGTAATCCCTGATTTAATGATAATATTTGTATTGGCAGTAATTGTTTGACTTTTTGTGATAATATTTTCTTTAATCGTTTAGGTATTCCTAGCTGATTGATTGTGATTTTTGGATATTTTGTTTTTTTAACATTTATTTTATCGTATACTGTTAGGTCGTCGTGTTTTATTGGATTGAAGTGTGGATCGAATACTTGTAATACTTTTTCCAGATTATTTGTTTTATCTAATAATTTTTTAAAACTAGTGAATGATTTTTCATCATATCCTCTAAGGTCCATTATTCGTTTAATTTCTTTTTCTGCGCATGGTTTGCAGATGTATTCCTTGTATAGTTTGTATGATGATGATTTTTTTAGTATGGTTATGTTTCCTTCGAATGTACAGTGTCTGCAGATATGAGTGTTTTTATAGGATATGTTAAGTGAGTTTAACATTGATTCTATGTCTTCGTCTGGTGTTGCTAGTAGTACGTTTTGTTTTCTTAGTATTTTTATTACTTCTTTTGGTGATTTGAGTGTTTCAAGGTTATCTTGTTGTATGATAAATCGGTATGGTCTTATTTTTCCATCCATGTCCCTGATTTTGAAGTAACTGTGAAATAAGGGTTTTCTTTGTGTGTTTAATGCACCTTTTGCTGGACCAATAGGATATAATTCTATGTTTTTTTTGTTTCTTCTTAATACTATCATGTTATCAGATTACTTGTTGAAAGTTACTATTATTATGTAATATATTATTATTCATTTCAAAATATATTAATCTTTTAGATATGATAGTTTATGACAATTCTTATTTTTGATATCAATTTAGGTTAAAAAGATACAATAAATCTTGAATTATGATTAGAAAAAGATAATTATTAATAAATCATATTATTATATACCATATGATAATATTATAAAGAAAAATAAAAATAAGAAGAATAATAATATTTCTAAAAAAATATAATGGATGTGAAATTAATGTACAACATGGGTGCATCAACCAAACCAGGTTATGATATTGCAAACAAAAGTAGGGAAATTATTAAATCATTAATTGATGAAGATACTAAGGACTTAACATATGAAGAAAGGGACATTGTTGAAAGAGTAGTTCATTCTACAGCAGATCCAGAATATGCAAAGTTAGTAAAAATATCACCTACCTTTGTTGAAACAGCATTAAACTGTTTTGACAATAAGGAGGATATACTTACCGATATTAATATGGTTAAATCTGGTATAACCCGTTATGATGGTGAAGTAATGTGTTATATCCGGGATGAAAGGGCAGTTAAATTAGCTAAAAAAGAGGAAATTACACGTTCTGCTGCTGCTATGAGAGTTGCTGCAGAAGACGGATTTAAGGGTGTTGTTGCCATAGGTAATGCTCCAACTGCATTGTTTGAAGTGATGCGTCTTGTTGAAGAGGGTCAGATGGATGCTAGAGCGGTTGCTGGTGTACCTGTTGGTTTTGTTGGAGCAGCTGATTCTAAGGAAGCATTATCCCAGACAGATATTCCTAATGTTATTACAACAGGTCCTAAAGGAGGAACACCTATTGCTGTTGCAATAATTAATTCCCTGTTAAATATTAGGAAAAAAAATTAAGGAGGATTATTAGATTGAATTTAGATAACTCAAAAAAATTATTTGAAGAAGCCGTTAATTATTTACCTGGTGGAGTTGATTCACCTATAAGAGCATTTAAGCCGTACCCATTTTTTGTGGAAAAAGCTAAAGGTTCAAAATTATTTGATGCTGATGGTAATGAGTATATAGATTATTGTTTAGGTTATGGTCCTCAGATTCTTGGACATGCTAATGATGTTCTTATTGAAGCAGCTAAAGAACAGTTGGAGTTAGGTACTGCTTATGGTGTTCCTACTGAGAAGGAGGTTATTTTAGCTAAGGAAGTTATTAGTAGAGTTCCTTGTGCTGAAATGGTTCGTTTTGTTAATTCCGGTACTGAAGCTACTATGAGTGCTATCAGGTTAGCTCGTGGGGTTACTAATAGGAATAAGATTATTAAATTTGAAGGAGCTTATCATGGTGCTCATGATGCTGTTTTGATTAAATCTGGTTCTGGAGCTGCTGGAAAACCAGATAGCCCAGGTGTACCTGAAGATGCTACTAAGAACACCATCTCTGCACCATTTAATGATGAGGAAGCTATTAGAAGAATTATTGCGGATAATGGTGAGGATATTGCTTGTATTATTCTTGAACCGATTATGGGTAATGTTGGTTGTATTCCACCCCGTGAAGGTTTCTTAAAGTTTTTAAGGGAAATTACTCTTGAAAATAATATTATTTTAATTTTTGATGAAGTTATTACAGGTTTCAGGTTAAGTAGGGGTGGTGCTCAGGAATATTTTGGTATTACTCCTGACCTTGTTACCTTTGGTAAGATTTTAGGTGGCGGTTTCCCTATTGGTGCTATTGCTGGTAAGAAAGAGTATATGGAACAGTTTGCTCCTAATGGTCCTGTTTATCAGGCCGGTACTTTTAGTGGTAATCCTATGTCCATTAATGGTGGTATTGCTGCTTTGAAGATATTGGATGATAAGTTGTATCGTGATCTTCATGATAAGGGAGAATATTTGAGAAGTGGAATGTCTGATATTTTAACTGATTTGAATATTGATTTCCAGTTGCATGGTGTTGAATCTATGACTCAGGTTTATTTTACTGAGGATGAGGTTTATGATTATGCTACTGCTCAACAGGCTAATAGTGATGAGTTTTTAAATTATTTCCGTACTTTACTTGAGAATGGTGTTTTTGTTGCTCCTTCCCAGTATGAGTGTGGTTTTATTTCTTCTGAGCATTCTCGTGAAGATTTGGATCAGACTGTGGAAGCTATGGAGTTAGCTTTTAATAACTTATAATTTTTCTTTTTTTATTAATTTTTGAGAGTGTACAACAATTATTGTGTTTTAGGATAATCGTTATGGACACTTTAATTCAATTTTAATTTTATATTCTATTTTTTAATTTAGATTTATTGTCTTATTTATCGTTTGTTAGGTTTAGTGCGTTTTGTAGGTTTGTTTGTGTCTGGTTTATCATTGGCATTAATTGTTTTTGGTCGTTTCCATCTGTGGTTACTTTTACTGCTATTATTATTCCGTTTTTGTTGTCTACTACTATTCATTGTATCCTGTTTGGTTATTCCTTCTTTGTTGGGACTTTTACGTGCTTCAAAATCTGTATAATTCACGGTATTTTCACCACTCTTTTCTAGTTCGGTTTCGCATTTTCTAGTTTCTTATTTGTTTGTATACTGTTTCTGGGTGTTCATAGCTTGTTTTATTATTTATTTTCCACAGAAGTTTTAAATCATTTTCATCGATGAATTCATACATTTCTTCGTCAAATTTGCTCCCATGCTCCATACTGTTTTTAATTGGTTTATTACGGTACGTATCTAATATTTGCTGTTCTTCATCTATTCATCTTATGATTCTTCGTGTTTTATTTTCTTTATTGTTTTTGGTTTTTCATCTGGTTTAACTTTTACATTACATGCTTCTTTTAATGCTTCTTTTATTTGTTCCTTGTTATCCTTTTCATTTTGTACTGTTTTATTTTCCCAGTTTTTCTAAAGCTTTATCTTCTCCCATATCCATAATAATACCCTTACAAATGATATGTAAAATGTTTAGTACATCTTCCTTGCTTATATTATTATATTTATAGGCATAGCTCGTGTTTTACTTCCATCAATTCGGATACTGTCTAAATCAATTAAATTTTTGTTATGTCCATAATTAATTTTTTCAAGAAAAATCTTTTCTTTAATCTCTTGTGTTCACGTTTACAGCTGAATAGTGCTGAAAATAGATGTTTAAAATCCAGCTAAATACATAAACACAACATTATCACGAACAATCCGTTCAAATTTACAACTACTATAATGAATAAATAGTACCTAAAATAATTATACGAACAAACATGGTCGCAAGATAGGCCTTCTACCCGGAGTATCAACATACTGAAAATCAATCTCACTAAAATCCACACAATTCACAAGTTTTTCAATAAAAAAACAAACATAATCATCAGGAATCATAGTACGTATATCCATAGGTAACAAAATATCTGACCAATAGTATCTTCTTATAAAACCACAAATAACAAAACCATTAAATTCAATTCACCATATAACATATTTTACAAAATTATATATAAATATACCTAAAAAATCCGATTAATAATTAAAATAAAATTAAATACATAAAATATATAAAAAAAACTAAATAAAATCAATAAATTATAATAAAAATAAAAAGATTTAAAGTATAAAAAAAATAGTTATATAAGATAGTTATCGCACACCCTCTTTCTTTCATATACTTTTTTTAATAACATTTTTAGGGTTTATTCTTCGTTTTATCCATATATAAGTGCGACAAGCAATTCTCTTCTCCTTTATATCATCAGTATAATACAGTCAACTGGATTATTGGTTTAGTTATGTGAGCCATTCTCGCCTGAAACTGCATCAACTGGTAACAGATGATGTGGGTTGCATGAGGGATAATGTCTAATCATACTCCTAGTATCCATGGAGTATGAG